>DASZOE010000518.1:0-1706 GCA_035550945.1 Acidimicrobiales bacterium | reverse complement strand
GCCCAAGCACCCCCAGCCCGTGCCGCCGATCTACCAGCCCGAGGTGGCGGCCGAAGGCATCTGGTTCGCGGCCCACCGCCGCCGGCGGGAGGTCTGGGTGGGCGCACCGACGGTGGCCACCATCCTCGCAAACCGAGTGGCGCCCGCGCTCCTCGACCGCTACCTGGGCCGGAACGGCATCGAGGGCCAGCAGACCGACAAGCCGTCGCCCCCCGACCGGCCCGTCGACCTCTGGGCGCCGGTGCCCGGCGACCACGGGGCCCACGGCATCTTCGACGACCAGGCCAAGGCGTCGAGCGCCCAGCTGTGGGCCACCCGCCACCGGCGGGCCCTCGGCCTGGGCGGGGCCGCGCTGCTCTCGGGCGCCGCCGCCCTCCGCCGGGCGTCGACCCGCTGAGCCCGCTGGCCCCGTCCCGGCGGGCGGCGGGCGGCTACCTTGCCAGGTCATGCCCGACGACATCGCACACCAGCCAGCAGGGGCAACGGTCAGCACGCGGCTACTGGGCGCCGGCGTCGCCGCAGGGATCCTCGGCATGCTGCCGTTCTTCGTGACGCCGGAGCTGGACACCGCCCGCGCCGCCGAGGTCGCCGACCACGTGGTCCCCGGACTGCTCGTGCTGGTCGCCGCCGGAGCCGTGGTCCTCTCCCATCGCCGGGGACGGGTCGGCGCCATCCCGTTCCTCGCGGCCGGGCTGGCGATCCTCCTGGCCGGCATCTGGATGGTCAGCACCCACGTGCCCCTGCTCAACCAGGCGAGGCGGGGCGACGCCCCGTGGGGGGCCTCGCTCTACCACAGCGCCTCGGCGGTGATCGTGCTCGCCGTGGGCGTGGCCTGGTCCAGCGCGGCCTGGACCCAGGCGGACTAGCCCGCGACTCGTCCGCGGTCTCCTTAGGGCGGCGCAGGACGTTTCCGGGCGGCCGCGTCGAGCCGGCTGCCGGCGCGCCGTTCAGGCGGTCCGGTCGGCGGGGCGGGCGGCGACGAGGTGACCCTCGATGGGGATCTCCGCCGTGCCGTCCGAGGCGGTGAACGCTTCGAGGACGTGGCCAGCCTCGCGGCGGAGTGCCTCGTACTCGTCGTCGGTGAGCCGTTCGCGGACGGGGGTGCTTTCCACCTCGGTCGCGACGAACTCGTCGATCGATGCGAAGCGGGCCGTGCCCATGCGGGTACGCGTGGAGAGCACGTGCTGCCCGGCGGCCTGAACCGTTCCCAGGAGCTCGTCGAGGTCGCCACAGGCCCAGTACGCGCTCAGCATCGCTACCGCCTCGGGGCCGGCGCGTCTGGCCGCCAGGTCGACGAGCACCCGGTAGGCGGGCTGGGCGTCGAGGCTGCTCGGGACCATGATCACGACCGTGCCCTCGGGCTGGACCACGCGGCCCATCTCGCGCACGGCGGCCAGCCGGTCGGGAAAGAACATGAGTGCCATCTGGCAGAGCACGACGTCGAAGGTCGCGGCCTCGAACGGGAGAGCGGTCACATCGGCTTGGCGCAGCTCGACGCCCGGGCACACTCGGGCGGCCACGGTCAGCATCGCCTGGTTGAGGTCGACGCCCACGACTCGACCCGTGGGCCCGACGCGTTCGGCAGCGGTGCGGGCGACGATGCCCGTGCCGCAGGCGACGTCGAGGACCGACTGGCCCGTCGTCACGTCGCCCATGTCGACGACGTGGGGTGCCCAGTCGGCGAAGAGGGCGGGTACGAACTTCGA
>DASZOE010000517.1:0-4800 GCA_035550945.1 Acidimicrobiales bacterium | reverse complement strand
GCGTAGATCTCCCGGGTCGCGGTCGAGCGGTTGAGGGTGTAGAAGTGCAGCCCCGGGGCGCCGGCGTCGAGAAGCTCCTGGCAGAGCTCGGTGGCCATCTCCACGCCCACCCGGCGCACGGCATCGGGGTCGTCGGCCACGGCCTCGACCCGCTCGACGACCTCGGGCGGCACGGCGGCGCCCGACAGCTTGGCCATGCGCTGGATCGACGACAGGTTCGTGACCGGCATGATCCCGGGGATGACGGGCTTCTCCATCCCCCGCTCGACCAGGTCGTCGAGCATGCCCAGGTAGTCCCCGGTCCGGAAGAAGAACTGGGTGATGGCGAAGTCGGCACGGGCGAGCTTGGCGGCCAGGAAGTCGCGGTCGGTCTTGCGGTCGGGCGAGCTCGGGTGCAGCTCGGGATGGGCGGCCACGCCGACGCAGAACGGCCCCACCTCCTGCACCAGGTCGACCAGCTCCACCGCGTGATGGAGCTCGCCCGGCGGCAGATCGAGCCCGGCGGGGGGGTCGCCCCCCAGGGCGAGGATGTTCTCCACGCCGGCGTCGCGGTAACGGGTGACGATCTCGCAGAGCTCGCCGCGGTTGTGGGCGGCGCAGGTGAGGTGCGCCATCGCCGTCATGGTCGTGGTGCGGTTGATCGACACGACCAGGTCGTGGGTGCGCTCGCGGGTGCTCCCCCCGGCCCCGTAGGTGACGGACACGAACGACGGCTTGAGCACCTCCAGCTCGACGAGGGTGGCCTCGAGGGTCACCTCGGCCTGGGGCGTCTTGGGCGGGAAGAACTCGAACGAGAAGGTACGGCCCGCGGCCAGCATGTCGGCGATTTGCGCCATCGTCCTCACTGTCTCCTTCGGAGGGCGGCAGCCACGGTATTCCGCAGCAGCATGGAGACGGTCGTGGGCCCCACCCCGCCGATGCGGGGCGTGACGAACCCGGCCACCTCGGCGACTGCCTCGTCGACGTCGGACAACACCCGCCGGCCCTCGTACACCATGCCGCCGCCGACCACGGCGGCCCCGGGCCGGACCATGTCCGGAGCGATGATGCCGGGCACCCCGGCGGCCCCGACCACGATGTCAGCCTGACGGGTGTAGTGGCCCAGGTCGGTGACGCCCGTGTGCACGACCGTCACCGCGGCGTTGGCGCCCGGCCGCTTGAGGGCCAGCAGCATGGACAGAGGGCGGCCGAGCGTGGGGCCCCGGCCGACGATCACCACGTGGCGACCCTCGATGGGGACGCCGTAGTGGAGGAGGATGGCCTGGATCCCGGCGGGCGTGCACGGCAGGGGGCCGTCGGCGCCCAGTGCCAGCTTGCCCAGGTTCACGGGATGGAGGCCGTCGGCGTCCTTGGCCGGGTCGACGACCTCCATGGCGGAGTTGAAGTCGAAGCCGTGTGGGACGGGATTCTGCACGATGAAGGCGTCGACCGCGGGGTGGTCGTTGAAGCCCGCCACCGCGGCCAGGAGGTCGGCCTGGGTGGCGTCGGCCGGGACCTCCTGGTGGAACGACGCCATCCCCACCGACGCGCAGGCGTCGTGCTTGCGCCGGATGTAGCCGGCGCTGGCCGGGTCGTCGCCGACGAGGATGGTGCCGAGCCCGACGGTGACCCGGTCGCCGGCCAGCTCGGCCACTCCCTCGGCCACCTCGGCCAGCACCGCTTCGGCGACCGGCGCCCCGGCCATGATCACCGCGGTCATCTCTCGGGAGGGGGGCGAAGCATCATCAGTGACGGAACTGGCGCTCTCCGGTGAGGACCATGGCGACGCCGGCCTCGTCGGCGGCGGCCACGACCTCGTCGTCGCGGACGCTGCCCCCCGGCTGGACGACGGCGGCCACGCCGGCGGCGACCACGGTGTCGAGCCCGTCGCGGAAGGGGAAGAAGGCGTCGCTCGCCGCCGCCCACCAGCACGATGGCGTTGGAGCGGACGTGGCCGCACACGCGCCACGCCACCTCGATGTCGCGCCACTGGGCCTCGGTGGGCGCCACCTTGGTGGCCACCCGCCACTCGTCCCGCGCCGTGGCGAAGCGGTACGGCTGCTGGACCAGGAAGCCCCCGCTGACCGGGCGCAGGTGCAGAGCGTCGGCTGCGGGTGGCGGCGCCTCCAGCACACGTGTGTTCTTCCGCCGCTGGGCGAGGAGGTCGAGAGCGGAGGTGGTGTAGCCCGGGGCGATCACCACGTCGGCCTTGGGGTTGGCCACCATCTCCGCCGCCAGCTCGTCGCCCACCGGCCGGTTCAGGGCGACGATGCCCCCGAAGGCGGACATCGGATCGCACTCGAAGGCCCGGTGGTAGGCCGTGCCCGCGTCGTCGGCCACCGCCGCCCCGCAGGGGTTGGCGTGCTTGATGATGGCGGCCGCCGGTCGGTCGCCGAGGTCGTGCACCAGGGCCCAGGCCGCGTCGGCGTCGAAGACGTTCAGGTAGGAGAGGGCGAGGCCGCTGTGCTGGACGATCTCGTCCCACCACCCCGTCATGCCCGCGAGCTTGTAGCGGGCCGCCCGCTGGTGGGGGTTCTCGCCGTAGCGCAGCTCCTGGGCCCGCTCGAGGGCCAGGTGCAAGGTCGGGGGGAGGACGTCGTCACCGGGCTCGACCTCGTCGAGCCAGGCCACGATGCCCGCGTCGTAGGCCGCGGTGTGGGCAAAGGCGGCCCGGGCCAGGCGACGGCGGGTGGTCCCCGACAGCCGGCCGTCGCGCCCGAGCTCGTGGAGGACGGCCGCGTACTCGGCGGGGGCGACGACCACGCCGACGTGGGCGTGGTTCTTGGCCGCGGCCCGCACCATGGTGGGGCCGCCGACGTCGATCATCTCCACCGATGGCCGGGCGCCGAAGGGGTAGAGATTGCACACGACGAGGTCGATGGGAACGATGCCCTGGGCATCGAGGTCGGCCAGGTGCTCGGGCCGGTCGCGGTCGGCGAGGATCCCGGCGTGGATGGCGGGGTGCAGGGTCTTCACCCGCCCGCTCAGCATCTCGGGGCTGGCCGTCACCGACTCCACCTCTACGGCCGCGATACCGGCATCGGCCAGCGCCCGGGAGGTGCCCCCGCTCGAGACCAGCTCCCACCCCAGGGAGACGAGGCCCCGCGCCAGGTCGACCAGGCCGGTCTTGTCGTAGACGGAGAGGAGGGCTCTCACCCGGCCGACGTCCCGGCCATGAACTCTCTGATGGCGGCCGGGTACAGGCGGTGCTCCACGGCCTTGATGCGCTCGTGGAGCACGGCGACGGTGTCCCTGGACAGGACGGGCACCGCCTCCTGGGCCAGGATCGGCCCGCTGTCGACCTCCAGAGTGGCCACGTGGATCGTGCAGCCGGTGACCTTGACGCCCGCGTCCAGGGCATCGGCCACCGCGTGGGCCCCCCGAAAGGCGGGCAGGAGCGAGGGGTGGGTGTTCAGGACCCGCCCCGGGAAGGCGTCGAAGATCGGCTTCTCCAGGATGGTCATGAAGCCGGCCATGGCGACCAGCTCCACGCCGTGGGCCTCCAGGGCGTCGACCACGCGGTGGGTGAACTCGACCCGGTCGGGGCCCCGCTCGACGATGCGGGTGGGGACGCCGGCGTCCTCGGCCACCGCCACCGCGCCGCATGGGCGGTCGACCACCACCGCGACCACGGGCAGACCGGCCTGGAGGATGGCGGACAGGTTCGAGCCCCCGCCCGACGCCAGCACGCCGAGACGTTCCACCTCCTGCAACCTACTCGCCACGCCGACGGGGGAGTGGTTGACTGTCCGCCGGCTCCGGGTGAAAGGGACGGCTCATGGCGAGTTCGCTGAAGAGCAGGCTCACGGTGGGCGAGATGGTCATCATCGGGTCGGCCGCGGTGAGCCTGCTGTTCTCGTTCTTCCCGTGGTGGGGCGACCCCGTCGACCGCAGCGCCTGGGGCAGCGGCCTGTTCCCGCTGGCCACGCTGGTGCCCATCCTCGCCGCGGTCATGCTCGTGCAGATCCTCGTGGACAAGCTGACCGGGGCGTCCCTCCCACCGCGCGTCGGGGACTTCACGTGGGAGCAGATCCACCTGGTCGCCGCCGTCGGCGCGGCGGTGATCGTCTTCTGCTTCCTGCTCCAGGACCGGGGCGGCGTCGACCTCGGCATCGGCCTCTACTTCAACCTCCTGGCCGCGGCCGGCCTCGTCGTCGGGGCGATCATGATCCGCGGTGAACGGCGCCGCCGCCGGCCCCTGGCCTGACGAGGGCTACAGCGGCGGGTCGACGCAGACCCCCGGTCCCGACGGCCCGCCCGGAGGGTCGACCCGGGGGTAGGGGATGGTGAAGCCCGAGCCCGGGTCGTCGGTCCGGAGCCAGCGCAGGATGCCGCGGGCGACGGCCTCCCCCTCGACGGCCCGCACGTCGGCCCGGGCCAGGAGCTCGGCCTCGGAGGGGTTGGAGATGAAGGCCAGTTCGGCCAGGACGCTCGTCACCGGCGCCGGCAGCCGCAGCACCGCGTAGTAGTCCCCCCGCCGTCCCGGGCGGTACTTGGCGCCCGCGTCGGTGTCGGCCACCCACGTCGCCTGGTACGCGGACAGGGCGCGGAACACCTCCTCGTAGATGAGGCCCGCCAGCCGCTTGGACTCGGCCGATCCCTGCTGGTAGTACGTCTCGGTCCCCGGCCCGTCGTGGCGGCCGTCGGGCTCGGCGTTGTGGTGTACGGAGACGAACGCGCGCGGCGCGAGGTTCCTGGCGATCTCCGCCCGGGTGTCGAGGGTCACCCGGTAGTCCCCGGTGCGGGTCTCGGCGACGGCCACGCCGTTCCGCTCCAGGACCGCACGGGCGTGGCGAACCACGTCGAGGTTCACCGGTGCCT
>DASZOE010000516.1:0-3630 GCA_035550945.1 Acidimicrobiales bacterium | reverse complement strand
GGCCAGCTCGGCCATCACTGAGTACAGGGTGTTGACCGACGTCTCCCGGCCGGTGCCCACGTTCACGAGGAGGCCGTCGCCCCGGCTCGCGGCCCGGGCGAAGGCGTCGACGACGTCGTCCACGAAGATGAAGTCCCGGGTCTGCTCGCCGTCGCCGAAGACCGTGCACTGCTGCCCCGAGAGCAGGAGCCCGGCGAAGATGGCGACCACGCCCGCCTCGCCGTGGGGGTCCTGGCGGGGCCCGTAGACGTTGCCCAGGGCCAGAGCCGTGTACTCCAGGCCGTGCAGCTCGCGGTAGGCGGCCAGGTAGTCGCCGCCGGCCTTCTTGGAGACCCCGTAGGGGGAGAGGGGTCGCTGGGGCGCCGTCTCCCGCACCGGCAGGTCGGTGGGGTCGCCGTAGAGCGTCCCCCCGCTGGCCGCGAACACGACCTTGCGCGTGCCCGCCGCCCGCGCCCCCTCGAGGACGTTGACCGTGCCGATCACGTTGACCTCGGCGTCGAAGGCGGGGCGCTCGACGGACACCCGCACGTCGGCCTGGGCGGCGAGGTGGAACACGACCTCCGGGCGGCGGTAGGCCATGAGCTCGGCCAGGCCGGGCGAGCGGATGTCGAGACGATGGAAGGTCAGCTCGTAGTTCGGGTTGGCCCGGGCCTCGGCCAGGTTGGCCAGCGATCCCGTGGAGAGGTCGTCGACGACGTCGACGGCGTGGCCCTCGGCCAGCAGCCGGTCGACCAGGGTGGAGCCGATGAAGCCGGCGCCGCCGGTGACGAGGGCGCGCACCGTGACTACGCCCCGGTCGGCACGCGGACGCCCGCCAGGCGGGCGCCGGGCTCGACGCTGACGCCGGGGCCGACGACGGCCAGCCCCGAGACCTCGGCGCCCTCGCCGATGACCGCCTGCTCGCCCACGAGCGAGCCCTGCACGACGGCGTGGGGCCGCACGACCGCGCCGGGGAGGAGCACCGACTCACGGACCCGGGCGCCCTCGTGCACCCGGGCCCCGGCGCCGATGACGGACGCCTCCACCCAGGCCCCGGCCTGGACGTAGGCGGCCGTGCCGACCAGCGCCGGCGGGCTCACCTGGCCGTCGACGACGGCCGAGCCCACGGTCCAGACCCCGTCACCCCTGTCGACGGCACCGGGGGCGGGTGGCCCGGGCCGGCGGCCGGCGACGAGGTCGAGCTGGGCCTGCAGGTAGCGCTCGGGGGTGCCCGTGTCGCTCCAGTAGGCGGGGGACGGCAGCCCGAAGAGCGTCCCGTCCCGGACCATGGCCGGGAAGACCTCCCGCTCGATGGACACCGCCCGTCCCCCGGGGACGCGGTCGAGGACCGACGGCTCCAGGACGTACGTGCCCACGCTGATGAGCCCGGGTCGGGAGCCCTCCGGCTTCTCCACGAAGTCCGTGACCCGGCCGTCGTCCCCCGTGGCGACCAGCCCGAACGACGAGGGGTCCTCCACCGGGCTCAGCGCCAGGGTCCCCTCCGCGCCCCGTTCGGCATGGAAGTCGACGAGCGCCCGCAGGTCGAGGTCGGTGAGGACGTCGCCGTTCACCACGACGAAGCGCTCGTCGATGCCCGCTCTCCTCGCCGCGAAGCGCACCGCGCCGGCCGTCCCCAGCGGCTCGGACTCGACCTCGGGCTCCACCGCCAGCCCCAGCGTCTTGGCCGGAGGCAACGCCTCGAGGAAGTCCTCGAAGCGGTACCCGAGGGCCAGCACCGCCGAGGTGACGCCCTGGCCGGCCAGGGTCGTCAGGACCCGCTCGATCATGGGCACCTCGGCGATGGGCAGCATCTGCTTGGGCACGGCGAGGGTGAGGGGTCGGAGGCGGGTACCCGCGCCGCCGACCAGCACGACCGCTCTCACGGGCCGGCGTCGGGTGGTGCGTCCGGGGGGGGCTCCGCCGGCGCCTCCGCCGGCGCCTCCGCCGGCGGAGCCTCTTCGGGCGCCGCGGTGGCCGGAGTGGTGTCGCCGGGGGCGATCGGGTCGCCGGGCCCGGTCGTCTCCCCGGGCACGGTCGTCTCCCCGGGGAGCGTTGTCGGGACGATGTCGGTGAGCCGGTCGAGCTCGTCGGCGGAGGGGGGCCGTGGTATCTCGTCGCCCCGCGGCAGGAAGGCCACCGTGATCAGCTCACGGTCGCGCATGCGCAGGTCGGCGGGGTCCCCGGTGTACAGCGTTCCCTCTGCGTCGGGGTCCTTGGATGGCCAGCGCATGATCTGGACGACCCCTTCGCGCTCGCCGCACTTGTCGCCGTTCTTCTTGGCGTCCTGGTTGGGCAGGTCGATCTCGGTCCTCGTGACCTTGGCCTCCACCAGCTCCAGGAACACGTCGAAGGTGGCCCGCTTGCCCGCGTAGACCTCGGAGAACGGGTGGATGTGGATCACGCCGTCGGCGTGGGTGTGCAGCCCGGTACGGTCCTCGCCCTGGTCGGTGAGGTTGGGCGCCCAGTTCCCGCAGATGTTGAACCCGAGCGCCGAGTGCCAGTGGTCGCCGGGGCGGCCCGGCGCTCCGGCACGCGGCCGGGTGTTGTCGGGCTCGCGCTGCTCCTTGGAGTAGACGATCCCGGTGGTGCCCAGGACGACGACGAACCCGATGAACACGGGCCAGAACCAGGAGGTGGACTGACCGCGCCGGGTGCGGCCGCCGCCGGTGCGGGCGACGCGCGCGACCTTCTTGCTCGAAGAGGCTTTTCCCATCGCGGGTCGAACCTACCGCACCCGGCCGCCGGGTCCGCCCCGCGGCCGCCGTCTTTCCGCCCCGCCGACGACGGCATGGGGGACGCCCCGCCACGCCCGGTGGACCCAGGCGAGGAGGGTGCGCACCCCGAGGCCCGCCGCCACCAGGGGGAGGAGGGCGCGGCGGGGACCGGTGGTGCTGCGTACCGCGAAGCGCAGCAGGGAGCGGTGGTGGGCGGCGATCATCCGGTACGGCGCCCGCTCGCTGGAAGCCCCGACGGTGTGCACGACCCGCGCTCCCGGCTCGTAGGCGACGCGCCACCCCGCACGCTGCAGGCGCCAGCACAGGTCGACGTCCTCGACGTACATGAAGTACGCCTCGTCGAAACCGCCCACCACGTCGAACGCGGCCCGCCGGACCAGGACGCAGGCGCCCCCCACCCAGTCGACGTCGGCCGCCGGGTGGTCGTGGTCCCAGTCGAGCATGCGGTACCGGCGGGTGCAGGGGTTCGCCGGCCAGACCAGCCCCAGGAACGCGTGACCGAGGGCCACGCCGAGGTCGGGAAAGCGCCGCACCGAGGGGTACAGGGTGCCGTCGAGGTTCTCCATCCGGGGGCCGACGACGGCGAGGCCGGGATCCCGGTCGAACGCCTCGGACAGCGCCTTCACCGTCCCCGGCTCGACGACGGTGTCCGGGTTGAGGATGAGCACATACTCGCTCAAAGTGGTGGCCACACCTCGGTTTGCGGCCGACCCGAACCCGAGGTTCGCCCCGGTCTCGACAACCCGCGCCTCCGGATCGGCGGCCCGGACGACGTCGACGGAGCCGTCCGAGGACGCGTTGTCGACGACCACGATGTCGGCCAAGCCTTCGGAGCGCAGGCTGCGGAGGCAGTCGGGGAGGTAGGTGGCGGAGTTGTAGCTGACGACGACCGCACTGACCTTCACCACCTCAGAGC
>DASZOE010000515.1:0-9598 GCA_035550945.1 Acidimicrobiales bacterium | reverse complement strand
CCCCGAGATCAACTACGCCCTCTCCATGACCGTCGAGCTCGAGGGCGAGGAGATGGAGATCGTCGCCGAGGTGGCCGGCCACATCGGCGAGAACCGGGTGAAGGCCATCTGCATGAAGCCGCCCGACGGGCTCAAGCGGGGGACCGTGGTGCGCAACCTCGGGCGGGGGATCACCGTGCCTGTCGGGCCGGGCGTGCTCGGCCACGTGTTCAACGTCATCGGCGAGCCCCTCGACACCGACAAGGTCGAAGAGGGCATAAACGACCGTTGGGAGATCCACCGGCCGTCCCCTGCCTTCGACCAGCTCGAGCCCCAGTCGGAGATGTTCGAGACCGGCATCAAGGTGATCGACCTGCTGGCGCCCTACGTGCGGGGCGGCAAGGTCGGCCTCTTCGGCGGGGCCGGAGTGGGCAAGACCGTCATCATCCTCGAGATGATCCGGCGGGTGGCCGAGCAGCACGGCGGCGTCTCGGTGTTCGGCGGCGTGGGCGAGCGCACGAGGGAGGGCAACGACCTGTGGCTCGAGATGCAGGAGTCGGGCGTCCTCGAGAAGGCCGCCCTGGTGTTCGGCCAGATGGACGAGCCCCCCGGCGTGCGCCTCCGGGTGGCGCTGTCCGCCCTGACCATGGCCGAGTACTTCCGCGACGAAGAGGGCCAGGACGTGATCCTCTTCATCGACAACATCTTCCGCTTCGTGCAGGCCGGCTCCGAGGTGTCCACCCTCCTGGGCCGCATGCCCTCGGCCGTGGGCTACCAGCCCACGCTTGCCGACGAGATGGGCGAGCTGCAGGAGCGCATCACGTCCACCAAGGGCCGGTCGATCACGTCTCTGCAGGCCGTGTACGTGTGCCCGCCGACGACTACACCGACCCGGCCCCGTTCACCACCTTCACCCACCTCGACGCCACCACCGAGCTGTCGCGGGACATCGCGTCCCGGGGCATCTACCCGGCCGTCGACCCGCTCGCCTCGACCTCGCGGATCCTCTCGCCCGAGATCGTGGGCGAGCACCACTACAAGGTCGCCCGCGATGTGCAGGAGACCCTCCAGCGCTACTCCGAGCTGCAGGACATCATCGCCATCCTCGGCGTCGACGAGCTCTCCGAGGAGGACAAGCTCACCGTCCAGCGGGCCCGCAAGGTGGAGAAGTTCCTGTCCCAGCCCTTCTTCGTGGCCGAGCAGTTCACGGGCGTCTCCGGCGAGCACGTCCCCCTCGACGAGACGATCGAGTCGTTCGAGCAGCTGATCAGCGGCGAGCTCGACGACATCCCCGAGCAGGCGTTCTTCAACGTCGGCGGCGCCGACGGCGTGCGGGAGAAGGCCAAGACCCTGTCCGACGAGGAGAAGGAAGAAGAGGCGGCCTAGCCCACCATGGCCATGCACGTGGAGCTGGTGTCGCCCGAGCGCATCCTGTACTCGGGCGACGCCGAGATGGTCATCTGCCGCACCGTCGACGGCGGCGACGTGGCCTTCCTCGCCGACCACGCCCCGTTCCTCGGCGCCCTCGAGGTCTCTACCGTGACCGTGCGCACCACCGACCGCGACGACGTCATCGCCGCCGTCCACGGCGGCTTCGTCCACGTGCGCGGGAACGAGGTGATCCTCCTCTCCGACGTGGCCGAGCTGGCCGACGACATCGACGTCGAGCGGGCCCGCCGGGCCCAGGAGCGGGCCGAGCGCAAGGAAGCGGAGATGGACGACGCCGAGGCCGAGGCCGCCCTGCGCCGGGCCCACGTCCGCCTCGACGTCGCCGGCAGCCGCTAGCGCTTTTTCCAGGCCTGGAACCACCTTCGGGCCTGACACCACCCATGACGTGGTCCCGGGCCCGGGAAACCCGGTGTCACACCCTCATGGTGGGCTGGAGGCATGCGAGCGCTCGACATCGCGGCCCGACAGCACGGCGTGGTGAGCCGGGAGCAGGCCCTGGCCGCGGGGATGAGCCGTCGCCAGCTGGACGACGCCCTGGCCCGGGGAACGCTCGCCGCCGTTCACCGCGGGGTGTACCGAGCGGGCGGGTCACCTGAGACCTTCGAGCAGTCCGTGGTGGCGGCGTGCCTGGCCACTCGGGGCTGGGCCTCCCATGCCACGGCCGCCACCCTGTGGGACCTGCGGGGGTGGAGCTCGGCGCGTATCGAGGTGACGGTGGTCGGGCGGCGACAGACCCGCTTGGACGGAGTGGTCGGGCACTGCACCACTCGGCTCGACCCGGTCGACGTCGCCCGGCGCGGGGCGATCCGCCTCACCTCGCCGGCCCGCACGCTGCTCGAGCTGGGCGCCGTGGGCCCGCCCGACGCGGTCGAGTCGGGGGTCGAGGACGCGCTGCACCGCCGGCTCGTGACCGTGGCCCAGCTGAGGGCCACGCTCGCCCGTCTCGGTCGGTCGGGCCGCCCCGGCGTGGCGACGCTGCGGGCGGTGCTCGCGGCGCGCGATCCCGCGGCCGCGCCCACCGAGAGCATTCTCGAAGACGCCTTCGTGCGCCTGCTACGGGAGGCGGGTCTTCCGCGGCCAGCCCGCCAGTATCCGATCCGGGCTCCCGGACGGCCGGCGGTGCGCATCGATCTGGCCTACCCGTCGCACCGGCTGGCGATCGAGCTCGACGGGCGGCGCTGGCACTCGGCCCGGGCCGACGTCGACCGCGATCGCTCGAAGTCCAACCTGCTGGCCGCTCTCGGATGGACCGTGCTCCGCTTCGGATGGACGGATGTCCACGACCACGGCACCGACGTGGTGGGCACCGTCACCGACCTGTTGGGGGCCAGAGGGAGCGTAAGGCGCCGAAGAGGCGCATGATGGGGCATGGCCAAGATGCGGCTCGGGGTGGCCCTGGTGATGCCGCCGCCGCTCGACCGCGAGGTCGACACCCTGCGGCGGGCGACCGGCGACGGCACCTTCGGGCGGGTGCCGCCGCACTGCACGATCGTGCCCCCCGTCAACGTCCGGGCCGACCGCCTCGGCGACGCCCTCGCCGTCCTGCGGGCCGCGGCTGCGGCCAGCCGGCCCATCGAGGCCCGCCTCGGCCCGCCCACCACCTTCCTGCCCGACACCCCGGTCCTCTACCTGCCCCTCGAGAAAGGGGCGGCCGCGGTGGCCGCCCTCCGCCAGCGCGTGTTCCAGGAGCCTCTGGCCCGCCCACTCACCTGGCCGTTCGTCCCCCACGTCACCGTGGCCGACGAGGCCGACCCCCGGCGCATCGCCGCCGCCCAGGTCGCCCTCTGCGACTACCGGGCCGACGTCACCTTCGACCGGGTCCACCTCCTCCAGGAGGGCCCCGGCCGGGTCTGGGCGCCGATCGCCGACTTCCAGCTGCAAGCCCCGGCCGTCGTCGGGCGGGGCGGGGTGGAGATCGAGCTCGCCGTGAGCGAGGCCCTCGACCCGGAGGCCCGGACGTTCGCCGAGCGCGAGTGGGAGGCCTGCAACTTCGCCGAGCTCGGAAAGGCCCGGGGCGCCGAGCCGCTGTCGATCACGGCCCGCAGCGGCGGCACCGTCGTCGGGATGGCCGAGGGGGAGTGGTCGCCACCCACGGCCTACCTCGACAACCTCATCGTCGCCGCGCCGGAGCGGGGGCACGGGATCGGCTCACGGCTGCTGGCCGCCTTCGAGTCGGCGGCGGCGGAGCGGGGCTGCGCCCGCCTTCTGCTGCGCGTGCGGTCGGGGAGCGGGGCCGAGGGCTTCTACCGCCACAGGGGCTGGGTGGAGGAGACCCGCCTCAGCCCCTGGTACGGCGACCGTGACGCGGTCTGGCTCCGCCGCGACCTCTAGGTCAGGAGGCGGGGTACCAGCCGTAGACGTTGATGAAGTTGCCCTGCCCGTCGAAGAGGCAGAACTGCAGCCACACCACGCCCCGCCGCAGGGTGCCGAAGCCCTGTTCCTCGGTGTTTATCTCGAACGTGTCGGTGTGGTAGGTGCCGTCGCAGGTGAACTGGCCCAGCGGATGGGACTCCAGCCACGCAGCCGCGTACTGGCTGCTGCCCTCCAGCTGCAGGCGACGGTCGAACGTTCCCGTGGCCGACTGCTTGGCCGAGACCCACAGCCACTGCTCCTCGGGGCCGGGTTGGCAGATGTAGCGGACGGTGACGGTGGCCACACTCGGGTCGTTGGCGTTGATCTGGACCCGGCTGACGACCCTTGCCCCAGCCGTTTCGGCGGCCGTCGCCGGTGACATCACCAGCAGCTGGGCCCCCACGAGCAAGAGCGCGCCGAGGAAGAACCGCTTCTTCATGCCGACCTCCTGAGGCCGCCGTTCGGGAGCCGGTCTCCCGGGGACGGGAGGCTAGCCGAAGTCGATGGCGCTGAAGTCCCGCAGCTTGTGGAGGGAGTGGCGGGCGCTCACGTTGCGCACCGTCCCCGACTTCGAGCGCATGACCAAGGACTGGGTCGTGGCCCCCTGGCGGTCGTAGTGCACGCCCCGCAGCAGCTCGCCGTCGGTGACCCCGGTCGCCGCGAAGAAGCAGTTGTTGCCCTTCACCAGGTCGTCCTGGTCGAGGATGCGGTCGAGGTCGCCCTCGCGGCCGGCGTCGACGATCGTCCTCCGCTCCTCGTCGCTCTGAGGGGCGAGCCGGGTGAGCATCTCGCCGCCCATGCACTTCAGGGCGGCCGCCGAGATGACGCCCTCGGGCGTGCCGCCGATCCCGAAGAGGATGTCGGCGCCAGCCTCGGGCCAGCCCGTGGAGATGGCGCCGGCCACGTCGCCGTCCTGGATGCAGCGGATGCGGGCCCCGGCCTCACGGATCTCGGCGATGAGCTTCTCATGGCGCGGGCGGTCGAGGACGACGGCGGTGAGGTCGTGCACGGACCGGGCGGTGGCCTTGGCCACCGCCTTGAGGTTCTCGGTGGCGGACTTGTCGATGTCGATGGACCCGGCCGCCTCGGCGCCCACCGCGATCTTGTCCATGTAGAAGCCGGGCGGGTCGTACATCGTGCCCCGGTCGGAGACGGCGATCACGGCCAGGGCGTTGGGCCGGCCCAGGGCGGTGAGCGTGGTGCCCTCGAGGGGATCGACGGCGATGTCCACCTCGGGAGGGCTGCCGTCGCCCACCTGCTCGCCGTTGTAGAGCATGGGCGCGTGGTCCTTCTCGCCCTCGCCGATGACGACGATGCCGTCGAGGGCCACCGACCCGAGGAGCACGCGCATGGCCTCGGTGGCGGCCCCGTCAGCCCCTTCCTTGTCACCCCGGCCCATCCAGCGGGCGGCGGCCAGCGCCGCCACCTCGGTCACCCGCACCAGCTCCTTGGCCAGGTTGCGGTCGGGAAGTTGACGTTCGACTGCACTCATGGTTGGACCATATCCGAATCGCCTTGACGGCACGCAGCCGCCACGGCTTCACGGCACGCAGCCGCCACGGCGTTCACGGCACGCAGCCGCCACGGCGTTCACGGCACGCAGCCGCGGCCTACTCTCTCTGCGTGACGAGCCGGGAGGAGTGGCGGTCGGCCTACGAGGCGGCGCCCGAGCGACCGCACGTGGCCGAGACCCACTCGGGCGTCCCCCTCGAGCCGGCGTACGGGCCCGATGACGCCGAGTGGCCCGGCGTCTACCCGTACACCCGCGGGCCCTACGCGTCCATGTACCGCACCAAGCTGTGGACGGCGCGCATGTTCGCCGGCTTCGGTACCGCGCCCGACACCAACGCCCGCTTCCGCCAGCTCCTGGCCTCGGGCGCCGAGGGGCTCTCCACCGCCTTCGACCTGCCGACCCTCATGGGCTGCGACTCCGACGATCCCCGCTCGGAGGGCGAGGTCGGCCGCTGCGGCGTCGCCGTCGACACCCTCGCCGACGTGGCCGACCTCTTCGCCGGGATCGACGTCGGCGCGGTCACGACCTCGATGACGGTCAACGCCCCGGCCGCCATCCTGCTGGCCATGTACGTGGCCGCCGCCGAGGACGCCGGCGTCGCCCGTCAGGCGCTGGGCGGCACCATCCAGAACGACATCCTGAAGGAGTACCAGGCCCAGAAGGAGTTCGTCTTCCCGCCCCGGCCGTCGATGCGGCTGGTCAGCGACGTCGTCCGCTTCTGCGCCGCCGAGATGCCGCGCTGGTACCCGCTGTCGGTCTCGGGCTACCACATCCGGGAGGCGGGGGCCACGGCCGTGGGCGAGCTGGCCTTCACCCTGGCCAACGGGTTCGCCTACGTGGAAGCGGCTGCTGCGGCGGGGATGGCCGTCGACGAGGTCGCGCCCCGGCTGAGCTTCTTCTTCAACGCCCACATCGACTTCTTCGAGGAGATCGCCAAGTTCCGCGCCGCCCGTCGCCTCTGGGCCCGGGTGCTCCACGACCGCTACGGCGCCCGCAACCCTCGCTCGTTGCAGTGCCGGTTCCACGTGCAGACGGCAGGCGTCTCCCTCACCGCCCAGCAGCCCGAGGTCAACGTGGTGCGCACCACGATCGAGGCCCTGGCCGCGGTGCTGGGCGGCACCCAGAGCCTGCACACCAACGGCTTCGACGAGGTCCACACCCTGCCCACGGAACGGGCCTGGCGCCTGGCCCTGCGCACCCAGCAGGTGATCGCCCACGAGACCGGCGTCCCCCTGGTGGCCGACCCCCTGGGCGGGTCCTGGTTCGTCGAGGAGCTCACCGACGAGACCGAGCGCCGGGCCGTGGCCGTGCTCGAGGAGATCGACCGGATGGGCGGGGGGTCGCTGCTCGAGGGCGTGCACGCCGGCATCGAGTCGGGGTGGTTCCAGCGCCGGATCGCCGACGCCGCCTACGCGTCGGCGGTCAAGGTCGCCCGGGGCGAGCAGGTCGTCGTGGGCGTCAACCGCTTCACCGACGGCGACACGGTGGTCGACCCGGGCGAGCCCGCCCCCGACGTCGAGGAGCGCCAGCTCAAGCGCCTGGCCGGCGTGCGCGCCGATCGCTCCGACGGGGCCGTGGCCGCCGCCCTGGCCCGGGTGGCCGCCGACGCCAGTCGCCCGGAGCTCAACCTCATGCCCGCCATCCTGGACGCGGTGCGCGCGTACGCGACCCTCGGCGAGGTGGTCGACGCCCTGGCCTCGGTCTTCGGGCGCTGGACCGAGGACCCGGTGCTATGACCCTCGCCGGGTCCTGTCCCGTGGCGGTCCCCTCCCACCGCCCGTCGGGCGGCCAGCCTGCGTGGCTCGAACGCAGTGGTCGGCCCCTCCCCACGGGCCACCCGTCTCGGGAGCGGGAAGCGGACGCCCCTCGGGTGGCGGTCTTGTCATGAGTCCGTCGTGCTGCTCGTTCTGCGGCGCCGAGTACGCCAGCTCCGAGGCCAAGTGCTGGGACTGCAAGATGGCCCTGGCCGAGATGCCCGCCCCCACCCTGGCCGCCGACGCGCCCGACGACGAGGTCCTCTACGAGCTCGACGACTGGCCGGTGGAGTCGCGGGTCAAGCTCACCGCCACGTTCGCCGAGCGGGGCATCCCCTCCCGCTGGGAGCCGGGCCTCACCATCGCCGTCCTCGAGGTCGACGACGAGGTCGCCGAGCAGGTGCTCGACGAGCTCGAGGAGGAGCTGGCCGACGACGAGGACTGGGACGACGAGCTCGAGGAGCTCGACGACGACGACGGGAGCAGCGACTCGGCGACCCATGCGGCCATGGGCGACCTGTTCGTGGCCGCCGACCGCCTCATGCACGAGCCCGCCGACGAGGACGTCGCCGGCGACCTGGTGGAGGCGGGTACGGCCGTGGAGGCCGCCAGCCGCCCGCCCTTCGGGATCGACCCCGGCCTGTGGCGCAAGGTGCAGGCGCTGTCGTCGGTGGTCCGCGGCGACCTCGTCGTCGGCGCCCAGGACGCCCGCACCCTGCGCGACACCCTCCGGCCGCTGGTCTGACGATCCGGGCGAAGGTCGACGGCTCCGATGGCGTCCATCCTGCTGGTCGAGGACGACGCCTCGGTGCGCGAGGCGGTGACCATGGCCCTGGAGGGCGACGGCCACCGGGTGGAGACGGCGGTGTCCGGCGACGAGGCCCTGCAGCGCTGGCGCCGCTCTCGGCCCGACCTCATACTCCTCGACGTCATGCTGCCCGGTGCCGACGGCCTGGAGGTGTGCCGGGCCGTGCGCCGCGAGGACCAGGTGCCGATCATCATGCTCACCGCCCGGTCCGATCCCATCGACGTGGTGCTCGGGCTCGAGTCGGGGGCCGACGACTACGTCACCAAGCCCTTCGAGACGCGGGTGCTGCTGGCCCGGATCAAGGCCGTGCTCCGCCGCCACTCCGCCGACCCCCACGACCGGGTCTCCCGCTTCGGGTCCCTGGTCGTCGACCCCCTGGGGATGGTCGTCACCCGGGCGGAGGAGGAGGTGCGGCTGACGCCCACGGAGCTGCGCCTGCTCCTGGAGCTGAGCCGCCGCCCCGGGCAGGTCTTCAGCCGTGACGTCCTTCTCGAGCGGGTCTGGGACTACGACTACCTCGGCGACTCGCGGCTTGTCGACGTCTGCGTGCAGCGGTTGCGGGCCAAGGTCGAGGACGACCCCGCTCGTCCCACCCTGATCCAGACCGTCCGGGGCGTCGGCTACAAGCTGGTCCCGCCCCCTTCATGAGCGACGGCGAGCCGCCGGGGCCCGCCGAGCAATCGGGGCGGACCCGCCGCCCCGCCGGCGCGCGCCTCCGCCCCCGGCTGGTCGGCAACTTCGCCCTGGTGGCCGCCCTCACCGCCGTCGCCGTCGCCGTCCCGTCCTTCCTCCTCGTGCGCCGGGTGACCCTCGACCGGGCGACGACCGAGGCGGTGCGCCAGGGGCGGGCCGCCCTGGAGGACGCCGTCGACCGCCTGCCGGCGTCGCCGAGCCCGGCCGAGGTGCGCGACCTGGTGGCCCGGCTGCGGGCCAGGGGCGGTCTCGAGGTGGTGGCCGTCCAGCCCGACGGCAGCTTCGAGACCTCGACCATCTCCCTCTCGGACACTTCGGTCCCGGCCGACCTCGACCGTCGGGTGTCGGCCTCGCGCGTCGCCTGGGTGCGCACGGGTTCGGGCCGGGGATCACGGGTGGTGGTGGGTGGCCAGGTGCCCGAGGGTCCGAGGCTCTTCCTGTTCTTCCCGCTCGACGACCTGGCCGCCGACCTCGACCTCCTCCGGAACGTGCTGGCCGGCGCCAGCGGCGTGCTCGTCCTGGTGTCGGCGGGCATCGGCGCCCTCGCCGCCCGGGGCCTGCTCCGTCCCCTCCGCCAGGCGCGGGGTGCCGCCCACCGTCTCGAGGTCGGTCTCTACGGCACCCGCCTTCCCGAGGAGGGAAGGGACGAGTTCGCCGACCTGGCCCACTCCTTCAACCGCATGGCCGACGCCCTCGAGCGGTCGGTGGCCGACCTCCGGGCCCTGGAGGCGAGCCATCGCCGCTTCGTGTCCGACGTGGCCCACGAGCTCCGCACCCCGCTCACCGCCCTCACCACCTCGGCCGACGTCCTCGAGGCCCACGCCGGCGGCCTCGACGAGCAGGGTCGGCGGGCCGCTCACCTGCTCGTGCTCGAGTCCCGGCGGCTGGCGTCCCTGGTCGAGGACCTCATGGAGATCTCCCGCCTCGACGCCGGTGTGGCCCAGATGCACTGGGAGCAGGTCGAGCTGGGCGCGGTGGTCGTGGGCGCCATCGGGCTGCGACGGTGGACGGGGAAGGTCAGGGTGCTGAGCTCGGGGCCGGCCCACACGT
>DASZOE010000514.1:0-32547 GCA_035550945.1 Acidimicrobiales bacterium | reverse complement strand
CCCGGGAACGGGTCGGGCGGGAGTTCGGTCGGGGGAAGGGTTGCGACCAGAGCCATGGGAATTTGCTCCTTCCGACAGGTCCTCCCTACCCGGGAGGCCCGCCGCCTACCGGCCCGACGATCGGGTGGTCCGGCTCGACATGCCTGGACAAGCCTCAGGCGGAGGACGACTGTTGGGCCGATGGAGTGCGTCGAGGCCTCGCCGGGCGTCGGGACATGAGCCTGACGGAACAGGCCCGGCAACCCCAGACGTCGGCGCCCGGTCCGAGCGGCCGCCCTTCTCCGAGCTCGCCCGCTCGGAGCTCGGCGCCCTCTATTCGCTGGCCCGCCGCCTGACCGACGACGACCCCGAGGACCTGGTGCAGGACTGCCTCCTTAGGGCGTTCCGCGCCTACGACTCGCTCAACGATCCCGCCGCCGGCGGGCGGTGGCTGCGGGCCATCCTCGTGAACGCCTTCCGCGACCGGCTCCGCAAGCGGGGCCGCACCGTCGCCGAGACCTCGCTCGACGAGGCCAGCGAGGACTTCTCGCTCTACCGCGCCATCGCCGAGGAGGACCCTTTCCCGTACTCGGACTCGTTGCACCTCGACTTCCTGGCCTGCTTCGGGAAGGAGGACGTGAGAGCGGTTCTGCTGCGCCTCCCCCTTGTACCGGGCGCCGCTCGTCCTGCGCTACATGGAAGGGCTCGCCACCAAAGAGATCGCCCGGCTCCTGGAGGTGCCCCTCGGCACCGCCCTGGCCCGCCTCCACCGCGGCCGCAAGCGCTTCGAGAAGGAGATGTGGGTCTACGCCAAGTCGCACCACCTGCTGCGCTCGGAAGAGATGACCCGATGATCAGCTGCGCCGAAGCTGTCCGGCAGCTCTGGGAGTACCTGGACAACCAGCTCGCGCCCGAAGAATACGCTGCAGTTCGCGGACATCGCCAACGGCCGGCCGGTGCCGGTCGAGGCGCTGCGGGACATCGATCTGTGGACCGGCTGAATCGCCGGAGGGCTGCCCCGTGCGGGCTGGCAGAAGATGCTCGAGGAGTCGGGCTTCGGCGACGTCCAGGTCGGGCCGCCGGTTGACACCTTCGGCGGTGCCGGCGGCGAGGGCAAAGCCCGGAGCTACGACGTCTTCGGCTACGCGTTCCTGGCTCGAAGGCATTGAGACCCCCCGGTGGTCAGGCGTCGCCCGACGACTCCCGTTCTCGATCGAGGTCGGCGGCCAGCTGGCGAAGGCGATCGGACACCGCCAAGGGGTGCTCCGGCGGGGCGTCGAGGTCCTGGAGCGGGGTGGGCACACCGGCCCACTCGTGCTCGAACCGCCGGTTGGCCGCGGCAAGGGTCCGCTCGCCCGCTTCCGTCCGCTGGCCGTCGTGCATGACCTCCACAAGGAGGGACCGGGCGTCGGCTTCGGGCGCCGGCTCGTCGGCGAGGGTCAAGGTGTCGTGCGACCAGTCGGGGGCGCGCCACACCTGCTTGGCGCCGGGCCAGATCTCCTTGCCCGTCGACGTCTTGCGCACCGGGCGGCCGTCGTAGGCGACGAGCTTGTAGACGCTGTCGAGGACGGGAGCGTCGTCCGACACGGCGAGGGACGAGCCCACGCCGAACCCGTCGATCGGCGCCTCCTCCTTGTCCAGGAGCCGGTGGATCTCGTGCTCGTCGAGGCCCCCACTGGCCAGCACCTTCGCGTCGCCGAACCCGGCGTCGTCGAGGCGGCCCCGGGCGTGTCGGGCCAGCGCCGCCAGGTCGCCGGAGTCCAGGCGGATGCCCCGGATCTCGACGCCCCGGCGACGGCACTCGGCCGCGACCTCGACGGCGTGCTCGATGCCGCGGTGGGTGTCGTAGGTGTCGACGAGGAGGACGGTGGCGGGGCCGAGCGCCCGGGCGAACGCCCGGAAGGCGTCGGCCTCGTCGTGGTGGGCCTGCACGAAGGAGTGGGCCATGGTGCCGCTGGCGGGCAGGCCGTAGCGGTCGGCCCCGGCGACGTTGCTCGTGCCCGCCAGCCCGACGAGGCCGCAGACCCTGGCCAGCTTCATGCCCGCGTCGATCCCGTGGGTCCGGCGTAGGGCGAAGTCCACGACCGCCCGGCCGGCCGACGCATGCCGACAGCGGGCCGCCTTGGTGGCCAGCGTCGTCTGCAGAGTGACCTGGTTGAGCAGGAACGTCTCCGCCAGCTGGGCCTCGGCGATGGGGGCGTCCACCTCCAGCAGCGGCTCGTGGGGGAAGACCACCGTGCCTTCGGGCACCGCTCGCACCGCTCCCCTGAAGCGCAGACCGCCGAGCCAGTCCAGGAAGGAGGCGTCGAAGACCCCGAGCCGCTCGAGGGCGGCCAGCTCATCCGAGCCGAAGTGGAGGTCCCCGAGCCAGCGCAGGGCGTCGTCGAGCCCGGCGGCGACGAGGTACCCCCGGCCGGGCGGCAGGGCCCGTACGAAGAGGCTGAAAGTCGCCGGGCGGGCGGCCATGCCCTCCCGGCGGTAGGCGTCGACCATGGTGAGCTCGTAGAGGTCGACGAGAAGGGCGTGAGCCACGTCATGGGTCATGGCTGCATGTCTCGCTCTCAATATTTCTACACAGAGTAGAAAAACGTTTGGCCGCCCGCGACCTGCGGAGCCGGGCGCAGCCGCCCGGGCGGGGGCCGAACGGTTGTGCTCAGGCGGCGGCCGGTCGCACGAGGGGCGTCTCCCAGACCTCGATGACGTCGTCGGTCCGAACGAAGGCGTCCTCGCCGTTGTCGAACAACCACAGAGTGGCGCCCCGAGCCGAGACGAGATCGACATCGTCGATCCGTGACCCGTTCGTCAGGGCGAGATGGACCTTGTGGCCCTCCAGCCCCCGCAGCCCTCGCTTCTGCTCCGCAGTCATGGCCGGATCCTTTCCCGCTGATGTCTCTACCCTTGAAGAGGGTTCTCAGCACCGTCTTCGTACGCGAATCTCGCTTCGGATTACGTTGGCGTCAGCGCCCTCGGAGGTTGCTGTTGGCAAGGCCGTCCAAGAAGGCCATCGTCGCCGCCCTGCTCGACGAGAAGGGCAGGACGTTCGCCGCCGAGGCGGGGATCAAGGTCGAGAAGAACACGCCCTCCCACCTCTTCCGCCTGTTGTGCCTTTCGCTGCTCCAGAGCGCCCGCATCGACAGCGACATCGCCATGGCCGCGGCCAAGGGACTGGCCGAGCGCAAGTGGACGACCGCCCAGGCGATGGTCGACTCGACGTGGAAGCAACGCGTGGACGTGCTGAACGAGGCGGGCTATGCCCGGTACCAGGAGCGGACCGCCACCATGCTCGAGGACAGCGCCCGCCTCCTCGTCGACCGCTGGAACGGCGACCTGCGGAGGCTACGGGAGCAGGCCGACCGTGATCCCGCCGCCGAGCGAAGGCTGTTGAAGAAGTTCAAGGGCCTCGGCGACGTCGGGGTGGACATCTTCTTCCGAGAGGTCCAGGCCGGGTGGGACGAGCTGTACCCCTTCGCCGACCGCCGGGCCCTGGGCAGCGCCGAGAGGCTCGGCCTGGGCGGGTCCCCGAAGGACCTCACCCGCCACGTGAGCAAGAAGGACTTCGTGCCGCTGGTGGCCGCCCTCGTCCGCGTCGAGCTGGCCGGCGAGCACGATCTCATCATGGAGGCCGCGGGCTGACCGGGCCTGGGGGTGACTGCCCGCCACGGCGCCAGCGGTTCGAGGTCAGGACGCCCGCGACTTCGACGCCGTGCGCTCGACGAGGCCGACCACCTCGGCCACGAGTTCGTCGGCGAAGACACCGGCGGCTCGGGCGTCGAGCAGGCGGTGGCGGTAGCGCAGGACCACGTGGAGCCGGCTGTCGAGAGTCACGGCCCCCACGGTGAGCCCGAGGGGCATGCGGGCCGGAGGCGAGAACCAAGCCTCGACCGTCGGCCCTGCCCCTGTGCCGAACGACGGTGGGTCCTGCAGTGGGCCAAGGTTCGAGAGCATGGCCGTGTCGACCAGGCGGTTGCCCCCGAGGGGCAGGGACATGATCATGGCCTGCTTGGCCCACAGCGGTAGGCGGTCGGCGCGCCCGAGCACCTCGAGGAGGGCGGTGCCCATCCCCACCTCCTTCTTGCGCTGGGTCTGGGCGGTGAGCGCCAGCAGGGCCGACTCCGGCTGCCGGCGGTGCCGGCGGTTGGTGGACACCCGGGCCGGCAGGGAGAAGTTCCCCACGACCTCGCGGCGCCAGGCCGGCGGGCGCAGGTTGGCGGGCACGAGTACCCCGATGCGCCCACAGCGCTCGCCGCGCCGCGCGTTCCAGGCGGCGATGGCCAGGTGCAGGGCGGCGAGCAGGACGTCGTTGACCGTCCCGGGATGCCGCAGCTCGACGAGCGCCCGCGTCAGGGAGGCGGGGAGGACCAGGTGATGGAATCCGTAGCCGGCGTGGTCGCTGGCGCCTTGGGCTGCAACCCGGGCCGGGCGCGCCACGACGTCTGTGAGCTTGCCCGCCAGCGCCAGGTGCCGCCGGCCCCGGATGCGGCCCCCGACGCCGCCGAGCTCGCCGAGCCGGGCCCGGGCCTCGATCGGGTCGGGCCCAGCGCCGGCTTCGGGCTCCTCGGCGTAGGCGTGGGCCACCGACCGCAGGACCCGCAGTGCCCCGAAGCCGTCCATGGCGGCGTGGTTGGCGTTGAGCATGAGCAGGTCGCCGCCGGGGTCGTGGACCAGGCGGGCCCGCAGCGGGGGCGACTCGGCGAGGGGGACGGCGAGGCCCTGCAGCTCCTCCCGGACACGGGCGACGCCGCCGTCGTCGGGGCAGTCGACGACCCGGAGGGGGTCGACGCCGGCCTCGGGCGTGATCTCCCAGCGGTCCGTGTGCTCAGTGCGCCGTGACGCCACCTTTCGGACCCTGGCCATGGGGTGGAGGGCGAGCGCCCGGCCGAAGGCGTCCCGCAGGCGCGCCTCGTCGAGGCGCCCGGCCACCCGGACCTCGAGCTGGATGCTCCAGGGCGCCGCCTCCGTGTCGAGCAGGTGGACGGCCTCGTCGATGACGCTGAAGGTGACGGTGCCCGAGCGTGTCACGAGTCGCCCAGGCGAACGGTGAGGACCACCGGGGCGCCGACGGCGCCGCGGTCGGCGCCGACGCGGCGGCGCACGCGCCGGGCGAGCTCGCCGTGGGCCCCGGCCAGGTTGTGGGCGACGACGCGCGTGAGCGAGAGACGCGCCGAGCCGTCGGACCGCGACTTGATGGGCGAGATGCGATCGACGTGCACCGACACCCGGCCACGGTCGATGACGACGTGGAAGCTGTCGGTGGGCCGGAGCTCCCGGTAGGACGTCGCCCCCCGGTGGTAGATCCGACCCAGCCGCGAGTCGCGCCGGTAGCGGCCGCTGGCATCCAGGGCCCGGATCAGCACGTCGACGTCCGGGCCGGTGCCCGTTCGGGCTGGCGGCTGGTCTTCGTTTCCGCTCGTGAAAGTTTTCACAAGCTCCACCCTACTGGCCGCGGTTGGGGCCAACGCGCATTTTCGGGAGCTTTCCCGACCCTTCACCGGGCCGTACGGCCGTTACCGGCGCGGTCACCTGCCCAAGGGCCGATCCGGGTTCTTCCCGTTCCGCCGTCGGACGGGCCAGGGAGACGGGATACCCCCCGCTCGCGACTAACGTCCGGGCTGGCCCCCGGCCACAGGCGGTCGGCCAGTCTTCGCGGGAGAAGAGGTCAGAGTGTTGGACGCACCTGTTCCGGCCGACCACACGTTCTCAGGAACGAGCGTCGTCCTTCCGGTCGTGACCGAGACGGACTCGCTGGACGAGACCGCGAAGATCCTCGGGGAGACGAGCGACAAGGACATCGCCGAGGTCCTCGTGGTCGTCTGCGATCGGACGACCAGGGAGAGCCTCAGGAGGTGCGAGGGTCTGCACGAGCAGTTCGGCGACCGCCTCCGGATCCACCACCAGCGGCTGCCGTACCTCGGCGGTGCGATCCGGGAGACGTTCGATCTGGCGACCGCCAGCCACGTGCTGATGATGGCCAGCGACCTCGAGACCGATCCCGCGATCGTGCCCCAGTTCGTCGAGGTGGCCAGGGCGAACCCCCGAGCCGTCGTGACCGCGTCGCGGTGGGCGACGGGCGGGGGGTTCTCCGGCTACGGCCCGGTCCGGGTCGGCTTGAACTGGGTGTTCCAACGCATGACGTCGGTCGTCTACCGCACCCGGCTCACCGACGCCACCTTCGGCTACCGCCTCTTCCCCACCCCGCTGGTGAAGGCGATCCGTTGGGAGGGCCTCCGTCACGAGTTCCTGCTCGAGACGGTGCTGAAGCCCCTGCGCCTGGGCGTCGAGGTCATCGAGATACCGACCTTCTGGAACCCGAGGCGGGACGGAGAGTCCCAGAACTCCGTTGCCACCCAGGCCAGGTACATCGGCACGCTGGTCACGAATCGCCTCAAGCCTCCGTCCGCCATGCTGAGGCCGGGCGTCGACGGGAGCGTGCGGTGACCCGGGTCATCGTGACGACGACGATCAATCCCCCGACGAAGGCGGTCCGCCTCTTCGACTCGATGCCCGGATGGCAGCTCGTGGTGGTGGGTGACCTGAAGACGCCCGAGGACTACCGCTTGGAGGCGGGGCGGTACGTCGGCCCCGAGGAGCAGGAGAGCATCGACAAGCGGCTCTCGGGGCTCATCGGCTGGAACTGCATCCAGCGGCGGAACTACGGGTTCCTCGTCGCCCACGAGATGGGCGCCGAAGTGGTGGCGGTGGTCGACGACGACAACGTCCCCTGCGCCGGATGGGGGACGGACCTGCTCCTCGACCGGGAGGTCGAGGCCAACGTCTTCACGACCGGCCTACCGGCCTTCGACCCGGTGGGCGCCACCAACTACCCCCACCTGTGGCACCGGGGCTACCCACTGCAGCTCCTGTCCAAGCGGGACTACTCCACCTCCGTCCGGGACGTGGTGCGCGCCGACATCCAGGCGGACTTCTGGGACGGGGACCCCGACGTCGACGCCATCTGTCGCATGCAGTACGACCCTCGGTGCCGGTTCGACGCGGCAATGTTCCCGATCGCCGCCGACGTCGTCAGCCCCTTCAACTCGCAGAACACCTTCCTGGCCGGACGCTGGCTCCGCGACTACTTCCTCTTCCCCCACGTCGGCCGCATGGACGACATCTGGGCCGGTTACTACGTCCAGGCCAAGGGGGCCAGCGTCGTGTACGGGAAGCCCTCGGTGGTCCAGGAGCGCAACGTCCACGATCCTGTCGTCGACATGCGGCAGGAGTACATCGGCTACGAGTACAACCTGGCCATCGTGGAAGCGCTCGCCGGGGACGCCGACGCCCTGTTCAGCTTCCTGCCCCGACAGACCCGGGAAGCATTCGACCGTTACCGGAGCCATTTCTGACCGCCGCCCCCTCGACGCCGGTCATCTCTTCGTAGATCCAGCGGTAGGTCTTCTCGATCCCCTCTTCGAGCGGGACGGACGGCTCCCAGCCGAGGTAGCGACGGATGAGGGTGTTGTCGCTGTTGCGGCCCCGCACTCCCAGTGGCGCGCGCCGGTTGTAGTTGCGCTGCAGGTGGATGCCGGCGATGCCTTCGACGATGTCCACAAGCCCGTCGATGGTGACCAGCTCCGAGCTGCCCAGGTTGATCGGTTCCGGGATCCGGCTCGCCATGATCCGTTGCGTGCCGTAGATGCAGTCGCTGATGTACATGAAGCTGCGGGTCTGCTGGCCGTCGCCCCAGATCTCTATCTCGTGGCGCCCCGACAGCTTGGCCTCGATCACCTTCCTGCAGATCGCCGCCGGAGCCTTCTCCCTGCCGCCGCGGTAGGTGCCGTGCTCGCCGTACACGTTGTGATAGCGGGCGACGACCGTCTCCAGACCGAAGTCCTCCTGGAAGTGCCGGCACATCCGCTCGCTGAAGAGCTTCTCCCAGCCGTAGCCGTCCTCGGGCATGGCCGGGTAGGCGTCGCCCTCCCTGAGGGCGGTGACGTCCGGAGACGTCTGCCGGTCGGCCGCGTAGACGCATGCCGAGCTGGCGAAGAAGTACGACCTCACCCCGGCGTCCCTCGCCGCGACGAGCAGGTGGGTGTTGATGAGGACCGACAGCATGCACTCTGCCTTGTGGTTCTCGATGAAGCCCATCCCGCCCATGTCGGCCGCGAGGTTGTAGACCTCGGCCGCGCCCCGGACGGCCTCCCGGCAGGCGCCGAGCTCGGTGAGGTCGAGCACCAGGTTCTCGGCGCGGGGATGCAGCTGGTACCAGTGGGCCGGCGGCTTGACGTCGACGGCTCTGACCCTCCGACCCTGTCGGAGCATGTCGGCCACCAGGTGGCCGCCGATGAAGCCGCCTGCCCCGCTGACGACCACCAACTCGTCTGTCATGGCTTCCTTCCCGCTCGCCGCCCTGGCGTCGCCGTGCCCACGCCCGAGGCGGCTCAGCATAGCGGCGCGGCCGACCACGCCACCGAACCGCTACTCGACGGTCCCCACGTCGTCGATGCCGGGAATGACGAGATGGGGCCGGGCCGACCAGCCCCATTCCACCCGTCGGCCGAGCGACACCGTCGGTCGTCCCAACGGAGGCGCGTCGATGCGGAACACGCTGGCCGCTTCGGCGTTCCAGTCGTTGGCCAGATACGTGGGGAGCTCGACCTGGTCGGCGAGCACGACGGACGGGGCGAACGGGCCGGCGTGGTCCTTGGCGAACGCGGTGTCGCCCAGAGAGGAGAGTGCGGCGGCGATGCGCCACTGGGGCATCTGCACCTCGCCGAGGGCCAGCGTGGCCGGCTGCACGCAGGGGTAAGCCGCCCCCACCGGCCAGTCGAGGACGACAGCCGCGTCGCCGCCGACCGCGTCCGTCAACGTCCTGAGCACGGGGGCCCGGGGCGCGCTGAAGGCCAACCACCCGCCCGTGCCCACGCTGCCGTCCGTCGCCACGACGCGCAGCACGTCGGCGTCGGGAGGCAGCTTGTCGCGCACGTCGATCCGGATGTCCCTCCAGCTCGGCGTGTCGACCGGCAACCGGTTGAGGGCGGCGTCGATGCGGTTCCGGTGCCGATGGGCGAACTCGTCGACCTCGATCGTCTCCAACCGATCGACTCGATCACCTCGGCGCCGGCCGAGCTCCACGGCCAGGCGATTGCCGCCGTGGGTGCGACCGGCGACGGCGATGACGAGCGGCGCGCTGGCCGCGCCCAACCGGTCCCCGATCTGGTACCAGCCGCTGCGGGCCGTGCCGGTGGCGCCGTCGGTCCGCTCGCCGACCCGGCTGCCCCAGACGGGGACGTCGAACACCAGGCCCTCGGTGCCGAACCGGTGGAGTGGCGGGTGCTCGGGGGCGAAGCCTCCGTTGCGCTCGAAGATCCCGGGTTCGGCGCTCCCGAGTCCCCCCGGAGCGGCAAAGAGGGCGCCGGCCTGGGCGCTCTCCTCGATCATCACCGAGTCGGCCAACCCGCAGCTGCTCGAGAGCACCGACTTCACGTTCTGCTCGGCGATCGAATAGGTCCTCCGCTGCTCGACCGGCGCGACCAGGAAGGTGACGAGCTGGATGGCGACCGACAGGCAGAGCCCGACCGCCAGGAGGACGCTCGGCGGCGGGAGGCGGCTGGGACGGGGGGGGCGCCCCCGCGCCTCGCGCCAGCCCGCGAGCACGACGGCCATGAGACAGACCAGGACGGTCACCACCACCAAGGGGGTGTGCACCGGCACGCCCAGGACGCTGATCCGTTCGTCGCGCCACGGAGGGTCCAGCACAGAGACCCACCACCAGTGGTTGGCCGCCGCGAGCGACAGAGCGAGGACGCCGGACAGCCCCACGAGCGCAACCGCCCGGGGCCTCGTGGACCTGAACAGCTCCGTCGCCGTCGTCCACGCGGTCAGCGCCAGCACCGCCGCCGCCAGCCCTGCGAACGCGCCGAAGTGGTGCGTCCACTTGGTCGGGGTCGCCGAGATGACGGCGAAGGCGAGCCCCGTGACGAGCAGGAGGCGCTGCGCCGGGGCGCGCTCGACTCCGGGGACGCGGCGGTTGCGCAAGAGCGTCGCGGTGACGAGGACGAGGCCCCCGACGAGGAGAAGTACGGGCATCCGCCGGGCGAAGGACCCCTCCGGGCTCAGCGGGTCGAGGAGGCGCCCGTACCGGAGTACCTCCCGGTCCCAGCTGCCCGGAGTGATGGCGTTGCGCACCCGGGTCGCCTCCACAACCGCACCGAGTGTCTGGTCGTAGAACATCAGCGTCAGCACACTGAGCCCGCTGGCGAGGAGGACGGCCGCCAGCGGCGCCCACCGGAGGTCCCGGCGGTCCCAGATCACTGCGGCCAGACGCCGGGGCGCCACCAGCAGGGGCAGGAGCGCAATGACGCCGGTGGGCGTGACCGCCACCGTGGCCACGGCCGCGATGACGCCCAGCGCCAGGGGCAGCAGACGCTCGCTGGCCAAGGTGCGCTCCACCGCGCACAAGGTGGCCAGGGTGCCCAGAACGACGAATGGCTCCGGGCGGAGGCCGCTGTCGTAGGGCATCCACGCGGCGAGGAACGCGACGGCCGCCACCCAGCGCACGCCCCGGCTCGTCGCCGGCCCTTCGCCGAGCGCGGGCAACACCAGCCGGCTGACGAGCAGCCAGCTGGTCACGCCGGCCAGGAGGGCCGGGACGCGCATCCACAACAGCGACCGGCTGACCTTCCCCCACACATAGAACAGGTCGTAGAAGAAGCCGAACGGGGCTTCGGGAGCGTTGAACCAGCGGTAGTAGTTGCCGACGAATCCGCTCCCCCGGCGCGCCTTCACCTGGGTGAGGATGTAGCCGTCGTCCACGGTGAACGGACCGATGACCGCCCAGACCCCGAGGACGCCGACCACGAGCAGGTCGGGCAGCCGAGGCCGCCACCATCCGCGTGGTGCCACCCGCGCCGTCGTCGTTTCGGCCCGACGATCCAACCGGCGGAGCGCCCCCAAGGCGGCGACGAGGCCGAGGATGGCCAACCCCATCAGCGCGTGCTTCCAGGGCGTCGGCGACGTCTGGAACCGGGTGTCGCTCCGGATCTGGACCGACAGCCCGGTGGTGCCGTCCTGCGCCGGGTCGAGGTCGGAGAAGACGCCGACCACCTGGGGCCGCAGGTCTTCGGCCAGGCGGGCCATGCGGACGCCGTCGCGGGTGATCTCGGTGACGCTGCTGTCCGAGTTCAGCCGCCAGGCGCAGCCCGTCGTCGACCCGACCGGTTCGGTCAACAGGACCCGGCCACGACTGGTCACCAGGAGCGTGTCGCCGGACACCTCGACCACGAGGCCGTCGTGGCGTCCCTCCGGGGTGTCGCTCGGCGCCGTGGCGAAGACCGTGCCGCGGGGCATGCGCCGGGCGACGTCGCCTACCGTCTCACAGGAGAAGCGGGCGGTCAGCGACTCCGGGTGGTACGGGAAGAGCTGGACCCCGACCGGGGCGGTCGAGCCGTCGACCGGCCAGCTGAACGTGGCCATCTGCTGCTGCACGGGAGCCAGCGGCACGAGCAGCGAAGCGAGCGCGCTGAACGCTCCCAGAGCGATCAGCGCGAGCCGTAGGCGCGACGCCGTACTGCCCGATGGCACCGGGCGACGGTACCCGGGTCGAGACCCGCCCGGACCAGCCGCCAAGTTAGCCTCGGTGATCCCTCCGCCCTTTCATGCCCAACGGCGCCGTGCCGCCCGTTGGCTCGTTGTCGTGGGCCTCGCCGCGCTGGTCGTGCGGGTGCTGTACGTGCTGTCGGTGCTCCGTGACTACACGCCGGTCAGCGACGCGTACCACTACCACACCATCGCCATCGAGGTCGCCGCCGGCCATGGCGTGGCGCACACGTACCCGTTCGACTTCCTGCATCACACCGCCTGGCGGCCTCCCCTGTACCCCCTGCTGCTCGGCGCCGTCTACGCCGTCACGGGCCCCAAGGTCGGCGCCGCTCAGGCGCTCAACGTGGTCCTCGGCACCGCGGTCGTCCTGATGGCCGCCATCGTGGCGTGGCGCCTGGCCGGACGGTGGGCCGGCGTGGTCGCCGGAGGCCTGGCCGCGGTGTACCCGCCCCTGGTGTTCAACGACGGTCCGCCACTGAGCGAGCCGCTGGGGCTGCTCCTCCTCCTCGCCACGGTCCTGCTCCTGATCGAGCGCCGGGCAGGCTGGGCGGGGGTTGCCAGTGGACTGCTCGTGCTCAGCCGGGCGAGCGCACAGTTCTTCGTCGTGTCCTTGATCGGCTGGGTGCTGTGGCGGCTGGGGTGGCGTCGCGCCCTCGCCTACGTAGGGTGTGTGGCCCTGGTCCTGGCCCCGTGGGTCGGGCGCAACTGGATCCGTATGGGCAGCCCGGTGTTGGTGACCTCCAACGGCTTCAACCTCAACGCCATCTACTCCCCCGAGGCCAGGGCATCCCGGGGGTTCGTCGACGCCGTCTTCGACCCCCGTTTCGCCGACCTCCGGGAAGGGATCACCAACGAGGTCGAGCTCGACGCCGCCCTGCGACGCCACGCGCTGGCATCGCTGCGCGATGACCCGCTCCAGGTGGTCGACGTGGTGCGCGGCAACCTGCCGGCGTTCCTGGAGCTCCAGCCCGGCCGCAACCGGGCTCCCGAGTCGGCCGACGGACGCAACTTGCGCCTCCGAGACCTCACCTCGCCCGTCGTCCCGCTGATGATCGCCGCCGGGGTGGCCGGGATGTGGCTCCTCCGACGCCGCCCTGGCATCGGTCCGCTCGTCATCGCCGCCGTGGTGCTCTCCGGCGCCACCCTCGCCAGCGTGCCCGCGCCCCGGTTGCGGGCGCCCCTCGACCTTGTCTGCTGCATCGCGGTCGGTGGTGGCCTCGCCGAGCTGGCCGGCCCGACGGCGCGATTCCGGCTTCTGGACCTCTGGCGCCGGCGCCCGACCCGGCGGGCCGGGCTCAGGGCCGGGCACGACATCTAAGCTCCCAGGCGTGATGAGGCAGCCAGCCGAGCTCGCTGGGCCCTCGATCGCGGTTTTCGATTTCGACGGCACGCTGACGGATCGCGACATGGTCGGTCATTTTCTTTGTCGCACTGTCGGTCGTCGCCGTTTCGCTCTTTGCGTGATCCGGAACATCTACCCGCTTCTCCGGGCCGCCGTGCTCGGTGGCCCTGCCCGCGATGTAGCCAAGGAGAAGCTCATCCGGACGGCCCTTACCGGGCGGTCGTCCGAGTGGCTTTCTGAACATGCAGAGTCCTTCGCCGCGCACGTGGTTCGTAGCCATTTGCGGGACGACACTCTGGCGCTCCTTCGGGAGCACCAGCAGCTGCAACATCACGTGATCTTCCTGTCGGCGTCACTGAGTTGCTACCTGACTCCGGTCGGCAAGTTCCTTGGCGTTGACAGGGTATTGGCCACCGAGCTCCTTGAAGAGTCCGGCAGAATTACCGGCGCTCTGGCCGCGCCGAACGTTCGCGGGGCGCGCAAAACGGTCGTCCTGAGTTCCTACCTGCAACAGAACATGTCTGCCCGGAGCATCATGTATTCCTACGGTGACAGCACGGGTGACAGATACATGTTGTCGGTTGCCGACCACCCGGTCTGGGTCAAGCGTGTCCCGATCCATCGACGCACACTGCGCGGGCTCCGCGGGATCCTCGTCGACTGTCGCTGACCCACTTCATCCCGGCCGGGGGAGCCGGTAGCGTCCTGGCGTGGCTGACGTCGAGGGGACGCCGACCGCGGTGAAGACCCGGGAGGCTGCTCTCTACCGCAGTCTCGTCCTGCTGATGGCCACTCTCTATGCGACGGCCGCAGTCCTGCCCGTCGGGCTGACGGATCGTTTCCCCACGGTCGCACGCATGCTGTTCGGCTTCGATCAGTTGCGGCCCCTGGGATGGTTCGCCTTCGTCCTTCCGGTGCTCGTCGGCGTCACCCTTCGCCTTCCGTGGGATCGAGTCCTGAGGCCCGTCAACGCTCTCCTCGCCCGAATCGCCGGGCTCAGCTCCAGGGCCAGGGTGCTGATGGCGTTGGCCGTGGGGACGTACAGCTTCACATGGTTCCTCGGTCTGCGGAACCAGTTCATCAACCCGGACGGCATGGTGCTCAGCTACAAGTTCCATGCCGACCTACCGGTCAGGGGTGGGACCGTCTCTCACGACGAGATGCTGGAGCTGTATCTGCACTCCCGCTTCTGGTATCACACGAGCCGCGCCTTCGGCTGGACGGTCGAGTACTCGTACCAGTTCCTGTCGTCGGTGGCGGGGGGGATCTCCGTCGTCCTGCTGCTCACCCTCGGCTGGGTGGCGCTGGGCGAGAAGCGGTGGGTCGTTCTGGTGCTCGGCGTCGGGACAGCTGGCTTCATGCAGCTCTTCTTCGGCGACGTGGAGAACTACACGCTGGTCACCGCCCTGATCCTCCTCTACCTGTTGACCGGCTACCTGTACCTCGAGGGCCGGATCGGCCTGCTGGCACCCAACGGCGTGCTGGCGGTGGCCGTCACCTTCCATCTCCTCGCCGCCTTCCTGCTCCTCAGCCTCGCCTACCTGTATCTCGTCGCCCTGCAGCGCCGACAGCTGCTGTCGGTGGCCTTGGCCGCGGTGACGCTCATTGCCATCCCGGCGGCGGTGCTCCTCTACTTCCACCACAACGGCCTGCCGTTCGAGGTCATCCGCACCAGCAACGCTTTCGGGCAGGCGGGCAAGTTGCGGCGGTTCGCGGCGCCGAGCCTGGAGTACCACGGCCAGATCGTCAGCCTCTTGTTCCTCCTCTTCCCGCCCCTGCTCTGCTTCGTCCCGCTCGTCGCCTACAAGCGGGTCGCCCCGACTCGGTTCAACATCTTCATGGCCCTCGCCGTCATCGTCTTCATGGGTTACGTCTTCGTCTGGAGAGCCGACTTGGGCGTGTACAACGATTGGAACCTCTATGCACCTGCGGCACTGCCCCTCGCCGTCTTCTTCTGGTACAACTTCGCCCGGGCCGACTGGTTGGTGGACAAGGTGGGCATCGCCGCCGCGCTGATCCTGACGTCGGGCGTCCACTCGTACGCCTGGATCATCAGGAACCACGTCTGACCGGCCCGTCCGGCGATCACACCTTCAGCTTCCGGAACAGCGGGCGCGGGAGGTGGCGCAGGCCGATCATGACGAAGCGCAGCGGCGGTGGGGCCCAGGCTTCCTCGGCACCGGTCTCGACGGCCCGGACGATGACGTCGCCCACCCGCTCCGGCGTCGTCGACAGCGGCGGGGGCTCGAGCCCGGCCGTCATCTTGGTCCGGACGAAGCCCGGCCGCACGACGAGGACCCTCACGCCCGAGCCCCACAGGCTGTCGCCCAGGCCCTGGAAGAAGGCGTCGAGGCCGGCCTTGGAGGCGCCGTAGACGAAGTTCGAGCGCCGGGCTCGCTCGCCCGCCACCGATGAGAGCACGACGAGGGTGCCGTGCCCCTGCCGGCGCAGGTGCCGGGCGGAGTGGAGACCGACCGAGGCGGCACCCACCATGTTGGTTCGGAGCAGAGCGACGGCCCTCTCGGGATCCTCCTCCGCCGCACGCTGGTCACCGAGGACGCCGAAGGCGAGGAGCACGACGTCGATGTCGCCGTAGTGCGTGAAGGCGTGGTCGGCGAAGGCGGCGTGGGAACGGGTGTCATCGGCGTCGAAGGCGAGGACCTCCACCCGTTCCGCACCTGCCTCCCGGACCCCTCGAGCCGCCTTCTCCAGAGCGTCGAGGTGCCTCCCGGCCAGCAGCACCGTCCTGGTCCGCCGGGAGACGAGAGCCCGAGCCGTGGCCAACCCGATCTCGGAGGTGCCGCCGAGCAGGAGCAGCGACTGCGGACGTCCGAGGGCGTCCCTCACCCGACACCCTGCCGTTCCACGAGCCCGAGCCGGCGGGCCAGGTCGGACCGCAGCACGCCCGTCGGGTCGACCTTGGCCTGCACGCGGCGCCACTCGTCCAGGCGGGGGTACATCACCGGCAGCAGCTCCGGGCGCAGTCGGGCGTCCTTGGCCAGGTAGACGCGGCCTCCGGCCTCGGCTACCACCTCGTCGAGCTCGTCCAGGACGGGCCCGACGCGAGGCGGGCCGACCTGGAGGTCGAGGGCGAGCGTCCACCCGGCCATGGGGAAGGAGAGAGGGCCGTCGTTGTGGCCGCCGAACCGCTTCAGAACGGCGAGGAACGAGGGGCACCGGGTCGCGCTCAGGCGCTCGACGGCGTGGGCCAGAGCCCGCTCCTGGCCCACCGGCACGACGAACTGGTACTGGACGAAGCCGCGCTCGCCGTAGACGCGGTTCCACCCCTGCACCGCGTCGAGGGGGTGGAAGAAGCGGTGAAGGGGTTGGAGGCGGCCGCGCTCGAGGGAAGGGGCCCTGTGGAACCAGACAGTGTTGAAGGCCCGCACCGAGGCTTGGTTCAGGAGCCCCTGAGGTGCCCAGGGTGGCGCGGTGCCGACGACCCTCGGCTCGGCGCGGAGCGCCTTTGGCCGCACCTTGACGGGTAGGTCGTCGAGGCTGGCATGCCCTCCCCGGGTCAGCACGGCGCGCCCCAGGGACGCACCCCGAGCCAGGCAGTCGATCCACGCCACCGAATAGCGGTAGCGATGGTCACCCTCTTCCATCCGGGCCAGGGCGTCGTCGAGGTCGCACGCCCGCTCGGTGTCCACACGCACGAAGGCGGTCTCTACGGGCTGGAGACGAATGGTGACCTCCCCGACCACGCCGGTCAGGCCCATCCCCCCCGCCGTCGCCCAGAACAGGTCGGGCTCGGAGTCCGGCGTGACCTCGACCGTCCCCGTGGGCGTGAGCAGGGTGAAGCCCTCGACGTGGTCACAGAAGCTGCCGTCCACGTGGTGGTTCTTGCCGTGGATGTCGGCGGCCACCGCGCCCCCGACGGTGACGTGGCGGGTGCCGGGCACGACGGGGGGGAACCAGCCGAGCGGCAGGACGAGGCGGGTGAGCTCGCCCAGGCTGATGCCGGCATCGACCCGGACCACCCCCCGCTCCCCGTCGAAGCCGCGAACCTTGGCCATCCCGGTGACGTCGATCACCGTGCCGCCGGCGCACTGGGCGGCGTCGCCGTAGCTGCGACCCAGCCCCCGGGCGATGGCGCCGCGGCTGGGTGGGTCGCCGAGAACGGCGTGAACCTCCTCGAGGTGGGCGGGACGGGCGACCGACGCCCGCGACGGCGCCGTCCGGCCCCACCCGGTGAGCAGCTCGGTGACGAGTCGTCCGCTGCCGGGCTCAGCCGCCATGGATGGCCACCGCGACGCTCGTCAGCCACAGGAGCCCGAGCACCTGGAGGACGCGGTCCTCGAAGACGAGCTCCTCGGGACACCCCCCCCGTCCGGCGTCGAGCAGCTGGACGTAGCGGAGGTTGACGAGCACGAAGGGGACGATCGAGAGCTGGAACCAGACGGCGGCCGGGGCCCCCGCCCCCCGCTCGAACGCCCACAGGCAATAGGCCCCGACGGCCACCGAGGCCGACACCGACCTCACGTGGTGGAGGAACCCCAGCGAGTAGTCACCCAGAGTCGCACGGTGACGGGCCCGTTCCTCGCCCAGGTCCATGTGTTCGGCGCTGCGCTTGCCGGAGACCAGGAACAGCGAGCCGAAGGACGTGACCAGAAGGAACCAGTGGGAGATCGGCACGCCCACCGCGACGGCGCCGGCGACGGCCCGGAGCACGAAACCGGCGGCCACCGTCACCAGGTCGACGACGGGCACGTTCCGCAGCCACACGCTGTAGAGGGGCTGGAGGCCGGCGTAGACGGCGACCACCAAGGCGAGCGTCCAGCCGGCGAGGGGCAGGGCGAGGACGATGCTGCCGAGCAGGAGCACCCCGCCCACCACCGTGGCCAGACGCACGCCCACGGCGCCCGTGGCGACGGGTCGCCGCCGTTTCGTGGGGTGGAGGCGGTCGGCATCGACGTTGATGGCGTCGTTGAGGAAGTAGGTGCCGCTGGCGGCGAGGCAGAAGACGGCGAAGGCTCCCGCCGCCACCGCGACGGCGCTCGGATCGGTGAGCAGCCCTGCCGCCCCCGGTGCCGCGAAGACGAGCAGGTTCTTCACCCAGTGCCGAGGGCGGGCGGTGCGGAGCAGGCCGGCGAAGGACAACGGCGGTGTCGTCTCGGCGACCTCGACGCGACGGGCCTCGCCCTCCTGGCCATCTCCGCCCGCGCCGCCACGGGCGATCTTCAACGCAGGGTTGTCGGCGTTGGCGCTCGTCACGGTCGCCAGGACGTTACCCGTGGGTCGCCTCCCCGGGAAGCCCGGCGGCGGCGAGCTTCAGATCAACAACAGGGAGTTGGTGACCCACTGGCTCATCAGGAACCCTTGCAGTAGCGCCATGGCGACGATGACGGCCTGGTGCACACCGGGCCTCGACGCCGTGGCCCGGGCGGCGGCGATGTAGAAGGGAAAGATGACCACGGTGTAGCGCACCATCGCCCCCCACGGAACGCCGTAGGACAGTGGCATCAACACGGAGATCACCACGAAGAGGGCGTAGGCCACGCCGAACCGCTTGAGGAGGACGACGGTCAGGACCACGACGCCGACCATGAACCAGGCGTTGAAGCGCACGTACACGCTGGGATCCGAAACGGCCTGCCACAGGGCGGAGAGCGGGTTCTGGAGGTGGTGGCCCCAGCCCGTGGCCTGGATGCGGATGAAGGACAGGGCGTCCCCGGTGACGACCTCGTTCACGAGCATGAAGACGGCCACCCCTGCGGGGAACAAGGCGAACCACAAGACGTCGGGCCGGACCCGGCGCAGTGAGAAGCGGCGTTCCTGCATGTACATCCAAAGCAGCGGGATGGCGGCCCACACGCCGGGGCCGCGGGAGAGCGCCAGCGCAAAGCCGAGCAGGCCCACCGCCCACCATCGCCGGGTGCGGGCGAAGTAGAAGCACATGACCACCAGCGCCAGGTAGAGCGACTCCGTGAGCATCGCCGAGAAGAGGAACCCGGCGGGCGAGGCGAAGAGGTAGATCACGACTCGCCGGGCCGTGGCCGAGCCGTCGTCGATCGCCACCAGGCGGTAGAGGTAGACACAGGCGACGAGGAAGGCCGTGTTGGACACGACGAGGCCGCCCAGGTAGGCGCTCCCGGCCGCCCATCCCACCCAGCGGGCGAGGAGCGGGTACAGCGGGAAGAAGCCGTAGTTGGCCAGGGCACCTTCCAGCAGCTCGGGCTTGTAGCCGTACTCGGCGATGCTCAGGTACCACGAGCTGTCCCATTGACCCCACATGTCGAGAAAGGAGAAGCCCGAGAACGACGGGCCCACTCCCAGCGGCCGGGGGCGAAGCACGGGGCCGGTGAAGAGCTGGCGCGAGACGAGCCCGATGGCCACGAGGACGGCCCTGGTCACGAGGAAGAGCACCAGGAGGTCGATGGCCTCGCGGTGCCTCGGCCGCGGTACCCGCTCGCCCTCAGGCCGAGCCTCGGTCACGGCCGCGGTGGACGCGGGCGGCACCGGCACGTAGCGGCCCTTGAGATCGGCGATCCGGGCGCCGAGGCGGTCGAGGTCGGTGGCGTCTCCCCGAGCCTCGGACCGCCGGGCGTGGGTCATGAGCCTCCAGGGTGCTGCACCGACACCGCTCCGTCGAGTGCCGGCGGCAGAGTCGGATGCGCCGGATAGGTTGACGCGCCGTGGGGCGGCCCCACTTCTCCCGGCTCCGGCGCACGTTCGGGGCGCCGAACAGCGGGCGGGTCTGGTGGCTGCTCGCGGTAGGACTCGGCGCGCTGGTCGTGCGAGTGCTCTACGTGGTGATCGTGCTCCGCCGCTACGTGCCCGTCAGCGATGCCGGGCACTACCACTCGCTGGCCACCGCGATCGCCGACGGCCGGGGCATGGTGCACGACTTTCCCTTCGGCTACCCCCACGCCACCGCCTTCAGGCCCCCGCTCTACCCCTTGTTGCTGGGCGGCGTGTACGCGATCACCGGTCCCAGGCTGGGCGCGGCGGAGGCGCTCAACGTGGTCTTGGGCACGGGGGTCGTCGTGCTGGCGGCGCTGACGGCCTGGCGCCTGGCCGGCCGGACGGCGGGCGTGGTCACGGGAATCGTGACGGCCGTGTACCCACCGCTGGTCTTCAACGACGGCCCTCCGCTGAGCGAGCCCCTGGGATTGCTGCTCTTGCTGGCCGTCGTGCTGCTGCTGCTCGACGGGAGGGCGGCGTGGGCCGGCGCCGCGACCGGGCTTCTGGTGCTCACCCGTCCGAGTGCTCAGGTGTTCGTCGTCGTCCTCGCCGGATGGGTCCTGTGGCGACTGGGTTGGCGTCGGGCCCTGTCCTTCGGGGTGTGCCTGACGCTGGTCGTCGCCCCCTGGGTGATCCGGAACTGGCAGCGCCTCGGCACCCCGGTGGTGGTGACGTCGAACGGTTTCAACCTGAACGCCATCTACTCGCCCGAGGCCAAGGCGTCAGGCGGGTTCGTCGACGGCTTCTTCGACCCCCGCTTTGCCGACCTGAGAGCGGGCATCTCGAACGAGGCGGACCTGGATGCGGCCTTCCGGCGCCACGCCCTGACCGAGATCCGCCGCGACCCCCGCCATGTTCTCCGGATCGCGCCCGGCGGCCTCAAGAACATGTTCGAGCCCAAGGCCGGCCGCAACGACATCGCCGAGAGCCGCGACGGTCGCAACCTGACGCTGCAGCACCTGAGCGTCCCCCTCGTGGGCTACGTGTCCCTTCTGGGGATGGCCGGGCTCTGGGCAATGAGGGGCCGAGGCATCGGGCCACTCGTCCTCGCCGCGGTGGTGTTCACGGCGCTGAGCGCGGTCACGGTCGCCACCCCTCGCATGCGCGCACCGTTCGACGTCGCCAGCTGCATCGGCGTCGGGGCCCTGGCCGCCGTGGTGACGCAGGCCCGGAAGGCGAGGCAACTCCGTCGGGCTCGTGCCGTCCCGGCGGCAGAACCAAGTCCAGGCGATACGTGCACCGTGGCGGAGGACGATGGACCCTCTGTCTCGCCATCAGGTCGTTCCGTCCGGGTGCGTTGCGGCAGGTGAGAGGTCGCAGTCCGAGAAGCGCAGAGCCGGTGCTGACACACCATGCTCGCGCCGAGGAGCGGCCCGGTGGGCGGAGATGACCGCATCCCGTCCTCGATGCTGATCGGCAGCGAGTAGCCCACCGACCCCTGCTGGGCTCACTCCTGGGCAAAGGCTCTCCTTCGCCTCGTCGTACGAGCCCGCCGGCGGTTCGGGTCGGGCCCATGCGGGGGAAACCACGCCCGTGTTGAAGGGCGTGGACGAGATCAGCGTGACGTGTCGAGCGGGTCCGCCCTCCTCGGGGATGCAGGGTGCCACTCGCTGCCGGCCGAGCTCGCACGACCTTCGCGCCTCGTCGGCGAGATCATGGCGCCGGTCCGACCCGGGCCCGTTCGGGGCCCTGCGCTGCGCCCGCTGAGGAGGAGAGCTCCTCCAGGACGCCGTCGGCGAACGCCCGCTCGCCGTCGCTCACGGCCTGGGCTCCGAATGCCGCCCGGGTCACGATGGCAGCCGCTTCCTCGAGCCGGGCGTCGGCCACCTCGGAGTGCTGCAGGGCCGCGGCAGCGTATTCGCCGAGTGTCTCGGTCGGCCCCAGTGGGCGGCCCCGCGCACCTCGGAGATGGCGACGCCGAGCCCCTCTGGCGTGGTGACCGGCTGCAGGTCCTCGAGCGTCCCTCGGCCTCATCCCACGGGCGGCCGTCGTGGCGCCGGCACCTGGCCAGCGCGTCACGGGCGAACCTCACCCCGTCGCCCGGGTCCGCCGGTCGGCGGGCCGCGGCGGCGACCGTCTGCGCCGCACCACGCGAGTGACGCTACGGGGGGGCGCCCAGGAGGCCGGCTCGGCGGTCCCGTTCGGTCTTCGCCCGGTGATGCGGCCAGCAGCGGGCGCGTAGGTTGTCGTAGGACGTCGGGCCGCCATTGGCGACGGGATCGACGTGGTCCCACTCCAGCCCGTAGCGGCGGCCGCAGCCGGGCTCGTCACACTCGACGCCATCGAAGTGCGGCGGAGGACCGAGCTCGAGCGCGGTGCGAAGCTCGGCGGGGATGTGCCGCCCGAAGTGAGCCACCGTCTCGATCCGCACGCCGTCGTGGAGAACCGCCTTCACGAAGGCGTCCGCACCTAACCGGCGGGCCAGCGACACCGGCACCGGACCGCCTCCGACGATGTGGCACGGCTCGCCGTCGTCAGCGTGACCACGGCGGTAGGCGCCGAGGTCGCAGACCAGCACGAGGTCGGCGGACGAACGCTTGCCGGTGCCCGCTCCGTTCGTCATCGCCACGAGGGCGTCGGCGGCGTGGGCGGCGTGGGGCTCGCGCTCGCTCGCGGAACGGCGGATGCGGTCGGTCTCGTCGTCGAGGCGGTTCATCAGCGGCACGCCGACCTCGGGCGGCAGCGCGCCCGCCAACCGGATCATGCCCTCGGCGTCGCGCCAGTGACGGAACTCACGGGCACGGTGGTGGCGACGGTGGAGCTGGTCGGGATCGGCGGCCACCAGGCGCCGGCGACGGCCCTCGTCGTGCAGCTTGGCCAACGACGACTGCCGGGCCAGCTGCACCAACTCGCCTTCACTGCCCGGGCACTCGGCCTCGGTACGGGCGATCACCTGGGCCTGCTCGAGGGACAGCGCACCCTCGGCGAGGGCGGCGCCCGCCGGCGTCTCCCGACCTACAACCGACGCCGTCGCCATGGCCGCTTGGGCGTCGCCCGGCGTCGACCCCGTGGCCCGGGCAAGCCACTCGGCGGCGGCCGCGAAGCCGCGCCGCTCGTGGCTGCGGCACTCGGCCGCCCGTACGGCAGCGCGGGCCCGGCCCGCAGCACACGCCTTCTCGGTGACCGCCAGTTGCTCGGCAACCAGGGCCGCATCGTCGCCGGAGACGAGCGACGGATCGAAAGCGGCCACCGCGGCGCGCAAGGCCGCAGCCAGCTCCAGTAGCGTTGCGGCCACGACACCTCCCGACCCCGGCCGTTCGTCGCCGTTCGTCGCCGTTCGTCAAGGGAAGGGCCTGTCGCCGGCCCCGAGGCGTCTGCCAACAGACTAGTCGAACGTACGTTCGCCGTCAACGCCGACATGGCGAGCCCTCGACGGCCGGGGAGACAATGGACCCATGCCCCCCTCGGCTCGCGGCACCCGGCGCCGGCAGGCCCTGGCGGAGATCTGCGACACCTTCGTGCCCGGGTCGGACGGCCGACCCTCGGCCAGCCTCCTCGGCGTCCCCGACGCCTTCCTTTCGATGGCCGAAGCCAACCTCCGGCTCGGCGACCGCCGGCAGCTCGAGGCGCTGCTCTCCCTCTGGGGTAGCCGGGCCCTGACGCTGGCCGGCGGCGGGGGCTTCCACCGCTTCGCCGACCTCTCCCAGGAGGAACGGGAACGCGTCCTGCTCTCCTGGTGCGACAGCCGCATCCCCCAGCGCCGGGCCGCCTTCCAGGCGCTCAGGAAGGCGGTCACCACCCTGTCCTACATCCTCCCGACGGAGGGCGGCACCAACCCGATGTGGGACGCGCTCGGCTACCCGGCACCGCCCGGGCCGCGGCCCGACGCCCCCCCGAAGGAGATCCGACCCCACCGGGTCGACCGGGACACCACCCTCGGGTGCGACGTGTGCGTGGTGGGGTCGGGCGCCGGGGGAGGGACGGCCGCGGCCGTTCTCGCCGGTGCCGGCCTCGACGTGGTCGTGCTCGAGGCGGGCGCCTACCTCGACGACGCCGACTTCGACGGCGCCGAGCTCGACGGGTACTCGCGCCTCTACCTCGGCGCCGGCACCCTGGCCACCGCCGACCAGGGCGTGGGGCTCTTCGCCGGGAGCTGCCTGGGCGGGGGGACGGTCGTCAACTTCTCCACGTCGTTCCGCACTCCCGACGAGCTCCGCGCCGAGTGGGCGGCGTTCGGCATCGACGCCATGACGTCCGACGACTACACCCGCAGCCTCGACGCGGTGTGGGACCGCCTCGACGTCACCACCGAGCACAGCCGGCCGTCCCCGCGGGAGGAGGTCATCAGGCGCGGCCTCGAGGCCCTCGGGTGGCACGTGGGCGCCATGCCCCGCAACGTCCGGGGCTGCGACGAGGCCGTGTGCGGCTACAGCCCCTTCGGCTGCCTGGCCGGAGCCAAGCAGTCGGCGGCCAAGACGTGGCTCGCCGACGCCTGGCAACAGGGAGCTCGCATCCTGGTGCGCACGCGCGCCGAGCGGTTGCTCGTGGCCCAAGGCCGGGCTCGAGGCGTCGAAGCGCGCACGAGCGACGGCCACCAGGTGACGGTCACCGCCCGAGCCGTCGTGGTGGCGGCCGGGGCCATCCACACTCCCGCCCTCCTGCGCCGCTCCGGCCTCGAGAACCGCAACATCGGCCGCCACCTCCGCCTCCATCCCGTGACCGGTGTCGCCGGAACCTTCGAAGAGGAGATCCGCCCGTGGGCGGGGGTGATGCAGGCCGTCTACTCGGATCAGCTGGCCGACCTCCACGGCGGCTACGGCATGAAGCTGGAGTCGGCCCCCTTCCACCCGAGCGTGCTCGCCATGTACGCGCCGTGGAGGTCGGCGCGCCAGCACGAGGAGCTCATGGCCCAGCTGGCCCACATGGTCCCCGTCGGCCTGTTGCTGCGGGATTCCAGCGAGGGCGAGGTCCGGGTCGACCGCCGCGGCGACCCCGTGATCCACTACCGGCTCAACGACTTCGACATCGGACACGTGCGTACCGGAATGGACGGGGCGGCGCGGGTGCTCGAGGAGGCCGGCGCCACACTGCTGTTCTCCGCACATGCCGACTGGACGAGCTACCGGCCGGGCCGGGGCCGAGGCCGCCAGGGCTTCCTCGAAGCGGCCGACCGCTGCGGGTGGGGGCCGGGGCGGTGCGTGTTCCTGTCGTTCCACCTCATGGGGTCGGCCCGGATGGGCTCGTCGCCCGCCGACGCGGCGTGCAATCCCGAGGCCGAGACCTGGGACGTCCGGGGGGTCTACGTCTGTGACGGGTCGGCCTTCCCGAGCGCCTCAGGTGTCAACCCCATGGTCACCATCGAGGCCATCGCCCACCTGAACGCCTCCCGGCTGGCCGGCGTGCTCACCCGCGGCTGAACGGGCGGTCAGCGATTGGTTACCGAAGCAGGCTCGGCTCGTCCTGTCGGGAAGTGGCCTCGGGACCGGCCTCCTGCGGCACCAGCTGCGGCGGTGACCGGTCCGCAATCGCAAGTCGCCCGGAGGCGCTCAGGTCGCGGCCACGGCGTCGAGCACCTGGAGGCGGGCTGCCCGGCGAGCGGGGCGGACGGCGGCGAGCACGCCGGCCAGCGCCCCGACCACGGCCACGGGCACGAGCAGGCCCACCGGCGCCGCGAACCGCACCGTCCCCGACGCCGAGGCGGCGCCGATCAGGGCCCAGCCCAGGAACAGCCCGAGGGCGACGCCGCCGGCGGTGCCGAGCACGGCGATCACCACCGACTCCCACCGCACCATCGACCGCAGCTGGCGCCGGGTCTGGCCCACGGCCCGCAGCAGCCCGAGCTCCCGCACCCGCTCGTGGATCGACAGCGACAGGGTGTTGGCGATGCCCATGAGGGCGATCACGATGGCCAGGGCGAGCAGGGCGTAGACGAGGCCGAGCATGGCGTTCACGTTCGCGGTCACGTCCTCCACGAACTCGGCCCGGGTCTGTACGTCGGGCGGGGCGAAGGCGGCGGCCGCAGCCTCCACCGCCCGCTGTCCGTCCTCCACCGACACCCCGTCGGCCAGGCGGATCAGCACCTGGTTGTCGACGGTCTGCACCGAGTGGCGGTCCCACACCTGCCGGGGCACGAGGTAGCCGTTGACGATGGGGTCGGCCGGCTCGTAGACGGCGCCGATGGTGAGCGTCTCGGTGGCGCCGTCGGGGAACGTCACGGCGACCGTCTGGCCGACGGCCCAACCCCGGTCGTCGGCCACCGTGTCGCTCACCGCGAACCTGTCGCCCACGTCGACGGTCACGTGGGCGGCGAGGTCGGCCGGGTCGGCGACGCTCGCCTGGCTCGTGCGCCCCTCGATCGACACCGGCCCGGTGGCGACGCCCACCGCGGCGTCGACCTGGGGCACCCGGTCCACGGCCGCAGCCAGGCCGGGGCTGAGGCCGCCGCCGCCGAAGCCGCTGCCGCTGATGAGCAGGTCGGCGGATACCACTTCGCCGACCCGGTCGTCGATCGACGCCCGCAGCGATCCGGCCACGACGGTGAAGATGGTGACGACGCCGACACCGACGAGCAGCGCCGAGGCCGTCCCCGCGGTGCGGCGGGGGGACCGTACCGTGTTGCGGGCCGCCAGGGCGCCGGTCACGCCCCGCAGGCGGCCCAGCGCCCGGCCCAGGGCGCCGGCGACGGGGGGGACGGCGCCGGGGCCGAGCACGACCGTGCCCACGGTGAGCGCCAGGGCGCCCAGGCCGGCCAGCGCCAGCGAGTGCGAGCCGGCGCCGGTGACGGCCAGGGCGACGCCCCCGGCGGCCAGCACCGCGCCGGCGGCGAGGCGGGCGCGCGAGGCGCGACCGCCGTCGGTCGCCGCCGCCCGCATGGCCTCGAGGGGCGCCACCCGTGAGGCCCGCAGGGCGGGGGTCAGCCCGGCGACGAGCGTCACGCCCACGCCGACCACCGGCGCCAGCAGGAGGGCCCGCCCCAGGGTCAGGCCACCGGCGGGCAGGGCGAAGCCGAAGGCGTCGAACAGCCCCTTGAGGAGGCCGGCCAGCCCGATTCCGGCGAGGACGCCGGCGGCCGACGCGGCCACACCGACGAGAGCCCCCTCGGCCAGCACCGAGCCGAGGACCTGGCGCCGGCTGGCGCCCACCGCCCGCAGGAGCGCGGTCTCCCGGGTGCGCTGGGCCACGACGATGGCGAAGGTGTTGTGGATGCTGAACGTCGCCACCAGCAGGGCCACCGCCGCGAAGGCGGTGAGGAAGCCCCGCAGGAACCCGAGGAAGTCCTCGTTGATCGTCTGGTTGGCGTCGGCCACCAGCTCCCCGCCGGTGACGGCCTCGACGCCGGCGGGCAGCCGGGCGGCGATCTCGGCGCGCAGGGCGGCGGCGTCCACCCCGTCGTCGCCCGCCACCAGCAGGCTGCTGGCCTGACCGGGCCGGCCGGTCACGTGGCGCTCGGCGCCCGCGAACGTGAAGGCGGTCCACGTCGTGGGGCCGATCCCGTCGGCGGTGCCGAAGGTGGCGATGCCCACGACGGTGACGGTCACCGGCTCGGGCGTGGCCACGGTGGTGACGTCGCCCACGTCGAGGCTGCCGTCCTCGGCCGCGCCCCGGTTGATCACGACCTCCTCGGACCCCTCCGGGGCGCGGCCCTCGACCAGCCTCCACGGGCTCAGCTCGGGGTCGTCGACCCAGCTGCCGGCGAGCGTCGGCGGCCCCTGCCCGCCGAGCTTCTCGCCGTCGGCCCCGGTGAGCTGGCCGAAGCCCTCGATCTGGGGCTCCACGATGCGGACCCCGTCGAGCGCCCGCAGCTGCTCGGCGAGGGAGACGGGCACCAGGCCCTGGGCCGCCTCCACGTCGGTGTCGAGGGTGGTGGCGCTGCGCACGACGACGTCGGTGCGCCCGTAGGCCTGGGTGAACAGGTCGTCGAAGTTGGCCCGCAGCGTGTCGCCGAGGGCGAGTGTGCCGGTCAGGAAGGCGACGCCGAGGCCGACGGCGAGGCCGATGCTGGCCAGGCGGCCGAGGCGGCCCCGCATCGCGGCGCGGAGGACGGTCCGCATGGCGGTCACCCCCCGATCCGCTTCAGCTCGTCGAGCACCCGCTCGGGCGTCGGGCCGTCGAGCTCGCCGACGATGCGCCCGTCGGCGAGGAAGACGACGCGGTCGGCGAAGCTGGCGGCGACCGGGTCGTGCGTGACCATGACCACCGTCTGCCCGAGCTCGGTGACGGCCTGCTGGAGGAACGCCAGCAGCTGGCCGCCGGCCGCCGAGTCGAGGTTGCCGGTGGGCTCGTCGGCGAAGACGACGGCGGGCCGGGTGATGAGGGCGCGGGCGATGGCGACCCGCTGCTGCTGGCCCCCCGACAGCTCGGAGGGCCGGTGGTCGAGCCGGTCGGCGAGGCCGACGGCGGCCACCACCTCCTCGAACCACACGGGGTCGACGGCGGCGCCGTCGAGGGCGAGCGGGAGCACGACGTTCTCCTCGGCGGTCAGCGTGGGCAGCAGGTTGACCGCCTGGAACACGAACCCCACCCGGCGGCGGCGCAGCACGGTCAGCTCCCGGTCCGAGAGCGTGCCGAGATCATTGCCGCCGAGGTGGACGGTCCCCGACGTGAGGGTGTCGAGCCCGGCCAGGCAGTGCAGCAGCGTTGACTTGCCCGACCCCGAGGGGCCCATGATGGCGGTGAAGCGCCCGGCGGGGACATCGACGGTCACCCCGTCGAGAGCACGGACGGCGGCGTCGCCTCGGCCGTAGACCTTGGTGGCTCCGACGGCCCCGGCGCGTGCGGTGGTGGCAGTGGTGATCGTCATGGCCCCATCGTCGGGTGTTGCGGGCGTCGCGTCGTCGGGCGAGCGACGGCAATTCCGCGTACGACAGGCGGCGTAGGCGGGGCCGCGTCAGGGTCGGGCGCTGCGGCCGGAGTTGCTGCCCGGCGCCACCAGCCCCGACTCGTAGGCCACGACCACCAGCTGGGCCCGGTCGCGGGCGTGGAGCTTCATCATGGCCCGGCTCACGTGGGTGCGGGCCGTGGCCGCGCTGATGAACAGCTCTCCGGCGATCTCCTCGTTGCTGAGCCCTCCGGCGACGAGGGCCACGACCTCCCGCTCACGGTCGGTCAGCTCGCCGAGGGCGCTGGTGTCCACCCGGCGGTTGGCGGGCCGGCCCGTGAACTCGTCGACCAGCGCCCGGGTGGCCACCGGTGAGAGCAGCGACCCGCCGTCGGCGACGACCCGGAGGGCGCGCAACAGCTCGACGGGTGCGGCGTCCTTGGCGATGAAGCCGCTGGCGCCGAGGCGCAGCGACTCGAACACGTACTCGTCGAGCTCGAAGGTGGTGAGGACCAGGATGCGGACGCCGCCCAGATCGTCGTCGTCCACGATCCGCCGGGTCGCCTCCAGCCCATCGACGCCGGGCATGCGGATGTCCATGACCACCACATCGGGCCGGGTGTCCCGCACCACGGCCACGCCCTCTTCGCCGTCGGTGGCCTCGCCCACGATCTCGATGTCGTCCTCGGCCTCGAGCAGCATCCGCAGCCCGGCCCGGATCAGCTGCTGGTCATCGACCAGCACCACCCGGATCACGTCTGCGCCCCGTCCCCGGCGGCGGCGCTCCCGACCGGGAGGTGGGCCCGCACCCGGTAGCCGCCGCCGGGTTTCGGTCCGGCCTCGAGGGTGCCGCCCACGAGCGCGGCCCGCTCCCGCATGCCGGCGATGCCGTGGCCCTCGCCGTTGCCCGCCGGCCCCGCCGCCGCGCCCCGCCCATCGTCGGTGACCTCGATGTCGACGGCGTCGTCGGTGCGGCGGATGACGACCCGGGCCTGCGTGGCCCCGGCGTGGCGCATCACGTTGGTGATGGACTCCTGCACGATGCGGTAGCCGGCCACGTCTACGGTGGCGGGCAGCTCGGTGGGGGTGCCGTCTCGCTCCACGTGCACGGGCAGTCCGGCTTCGGCGGCGGTGGCAGCCAGGTCCTCGACGCGGGCCAGCGCCGGAGTGGGAGTGCGGGGAGCTCCCGCGTCACCGGGCTCGCCGGGCGAGCGGAGCAGGTCGAGCGTCGCCCGCAGCTCCTGGAGGGCGGCGCCGCTCGTGCGCCGGATCGCCTCGAGCGCCTCGCCGGCCTGGTCGGGCCGGCGCTCGAGCACATGGGCGGCCACGCCCGACTGCAGGTTGATGGTCGCGATGCTGTGGGCGATCATGTCGTGGAGGTCGCGGGCGATGCGCAGCCGCTCCTCGGCCACCCGCCGGCGGGCCTCCTCCTCCCGGGTCTCCTCCAGGTAGCGGGCCCGCTCTTCGAGTCCGGCCAGGTACGCCCGGCGGCTGCCGGCGGCCTCCCCGAGGAACAGGGCGGCCGCCGCCCAGCCCGGGAACACCGCCGCGTGCCAGGTCCACTCGATGTCCTGGGGAAGGGCCACCGTCCCCCCCACGATCGTCACCGCCACCGCGACGGCGGCGGGCACGAGCGCCTCCCGCCGGGCCTTCGCCTGGGCGGCCAGCGTGTAGAGGGGCGCCACCATGGTCAGGTAGACGGGGCCGCCCGGGTAGGCCCGGCGGGTGTAGATCACGAGGGCGACGGTGATGACCGCGAGCACGGCGCGCGGGAAGCGCCGCCGCAGGGCCAGCGAGGCGCCGGCCACGGCCATCGTGGCGTAGGCGAGGGGGTCGAGCTCCCGCTCCTCGCCGGTCGGGGCGATGTTCGGCGTGATGGCGAGGATGGCGGCGGTGGCGGCCACCGCCAGGGCGACGTCCAACGCCAGGGCGCGGCGGTGCGGCACAGCCACGCGATGACCGTACGTCCCGCTGCCCGGGATCGCATCCGCCGAGGCGCGTACTTCCCGCCTACGCCTCAAGACGTAGTCCCCGCTCGTGGGGGCAGCGCCCGCTCACCGGTGATCCGAGGCACTTGAGCGCCACCGCCCGGCGGGGAGGCGTGTGCCCGCAGCCGTTGTCCTGTCAGTCTCCCCTGCCGCGAGGAGGATGAGGGCGCGCCGCAGGTTCGTCGTCTGGTGCCCGGCCCCGCTGATGGGCGGGTGATCACGCCGGCTCCACCGTGAGGGGAGCCACGCCCAGACGAACGGCCAAAGCGCCGGCACGAAGGCGTCGATCCCAAACCGCAACGATGAGCCCCGGGTCGGAGATGGCCAGAGCAGAGGCGAGATGCACGGCATCAGCGCCCCTCAGCGCATACCGGGCGGCGAGCTCACCGGCGTGACGCTCGACGGCCGGCGTCAACTCGACCGGCCGCGTCGCACGCCAGAACTCCTCCCAACTCTGTTCGGCCTGTTCCAAGCCATCGCGGTCGAGGTCGTGGTCCCGGTGGGCGGCTGCGAGAGCCGCACGAACCTCGGGGTATGCGAGTCTGCTGGACGCGGCAGCGTCACATCCGTCCCAGAGGCTGACGGCCAGTTCCGATCCAGGCTCGTCGACGAGCAGCTTCACGAATGCACTGGCATCGAAGTAGACGACAGGCACTCAGCGACGTTGCTCGCCGACGACCGGAGCGATCGGTCGCCGAGGACGCGGTCGACGTCGACCCGCCGCCGCAGGTCTCTGGCGACTGCTCGGTCGACCGATCACGCCCTGAGCGGTCAACCGATCGAGCAACGGGCCCGTCTCGATTCCGATGAGGCGTGCAACCGGAACACCGCGCTCGGTGACGACGACCTCGTCACCCTCTCGCACACGCTTCAGCCAATCCCTGAGGTTGGCGCGGAATTCGCTCACGGCAACGTCCATACTTTTAGCGTACAAGTAACGAAGGGCGTAATGTACGCAAAGGGAGGGGGTCGGGCACGAGCGACCAGCGCCGAAGCTGACCTGCCGCCCCGTTGCTCGTCCCCCGACTGGGCCGACCCGTGCAAGCACTCGGCCGCGGTCTGGTACCGACGACCTCGTCGACGCCCCGATCTGGTAGCTCCCGGGCGATCCGGAGGCCCGATGTAGTTACAGCATTGTAACTGTCACAGCCGGTGCGTACTGTCTCCCCCATGGGGGGACACCGTGCCTGGCGAGAGGTCGACGGCGATCTGTTCCGGTTCACCACCACCGAGCTGCGCCAGCTGCACCTGGCCGTCATGGCCGCCTTCGAGCGGTCCGCCGTCCTGGCACCCGCCCTCAACCTCGACCAGTTGCACAGCGCCCTGGCCGGCGCCGGGTGGGACGAGCCCGTCGACGACGACACGCTCGACCGGGCCCTCGCCTCCCTCACCGGCTGGGGCCTCCTGGAGGCCACCCAGGTCCACGCCGCCCGCTACGCCACGCCCGAGGAGTTCGAGCGCAAGAACCTCCAATGGTCGCTCACGCCGAGGGGGGAGGCGGCCGTGAGCGGCGTGCTGCACACGCTCGAGTCGCTCAGCCACACCGTCGGGCTGCAGACCGCGGTGCTCGACGCCATCGGCGACGGACTGGTCGACCTCTGCGCTCTGGCCTCCGGTGCCCGCACCGCCGCCGCCGACGCCCGCATCCACATCCAGCTGGCCCAGGTCGAGCGCCACCTGGCCGCCCTGGTCGCCAGCGTCCGGCAGTTCAACGGTCACCTCCAGCGCCTGCTCCGAGAGGACGCCACGGACGACGCCGTCTTCGCCGACGTCAAGCGCCGCACCGTCAGCTACCTGGAGGAGTACGTCGAGGGCGTAGAGCGTCCCCAGCGCCGCCTCGCCACCGCCATCGCGGAGGTCGAGGCCCTCGGCCTCGCGACGGTGCTCGACCGGGCGCTGGCGGGAGCCAACCTCGCACCTGTCGCCGAGGGCGACCCTGGTCCGGCGTGGCTGTCCGAGCGGGAGCGCCGCTGGCGGGCGCTACGGGCGTGGTTCGCCCCCGAGGGCGTCGCCACCCCGCTGATCGTCGGGCTGCTCGACGTGGCCCGCACCGCCATCGTCGAGCTCCTTCGGGTCCTCGAGCGCCGGTGGGACAGCCGCCGCCGGTCGACGTCGGTCGCCCACGACTATCGGGCCCTGGCCCGCTGGTTCGCGGCGGCGCCGGGCGACGCCGAGGCCCACCGCCTCTTCGCCGCCGCCTTCGGCCTCTGGCCCGCCCGCCACGCCCACCTCCCGCCCCTCGACGGCCAGGAGCGGGC
>DASZOE010000513.1:0-1985 GCA_035550945.1 Acidimicrobiales bacterium | reverse complement strand
TCGCCGCCGGGCTACAGGGGGGTCGCATCCCTGCTCCACTCCGTCGCCTCGTCGGTCGGGCCGGAGCCCGGCGGCGAGGCCGCGACCGTGGCCGCCATGGCTGCCGTCCTCGTCCCTGCGACTCCGACGCCAACGTCCCTTCCCTCAAGGAGACAGTCGATGATCACCAAGCTCGTACCCGCCAAGGTCGCCGCCGTGGCCATGGGCGCACTGCTCAGCACCGGAGCCGCGGCGGCCGGCGCCCTCCCCGACACCGTCCAGTCGGTCGTGTCCGACGCCCTGGGAACCGTCGGCCTGCGGGTCCCGGACGGGTCCGGTCCCGGGCCTTCCCTCCTCGACGTCGACGACACCACGACCACGACGCTGGGCGATTCGACCACCACGACCCTGTACGAAAGCACGACGACGACCCTCGACACGACCACCACCACGCTGGGCGGCGGCGACGACGACGGCAGCGACGGCGCCGGCATCGCCCCCTGCACCTCGGCCGCCAACCACGGCGAGTTCGTCTCCGGAGTGGCCCGCTCCACGCCCAGTGGCCCGGGCAAGGGCGCTGTGGTGAGCGACGCCGCCCACTCCGACTGCGGTCGCCATGGCGGCGGCGGTGACGGAGGCGGCGACCTCGACGATGATGGCGACGCCGGCACCGCCGGCTCCGCCGGCTCCGACCGGGGCCCGGGCAAGGGCAACGGCAACGGCGGGTCGGCCAACACCGGTCCGGGGAACGGCGGGGGGTCCGGCAACAGCGGCTCCGGCGGCCGCAGCGGCCGGGGCTAGCCGCACCTCTCCCCAGGTCCCTCCGCGACTCCTGGCGGTGCACGGATGGCCAGCATCCGTCCGCCGCCAGAGCCGCGTCTGCGGCCGCCCGGCCGGGCCGTCGGTAGGCTTCGCCGCCCGTGAGGATCTACACCCGCACCGGCGACGACGGCACGACCGGACTGCTCTTCGGGGGCCGGGTGCGCAAGGACTCGGCCGTCACCGAGGCCTGCGGCACCGTGGACGAGGCCCAGGCCGCCCTCGGCCTGGTGCGGGCCGAGGCCCCGGCCGGCGAGCAGCTGCACGAGCTGGTCCTGCGCCTGGAACGGGAGCTGTGGGTGCTGATGGCCGAGGTCGCGACGGCGCCCGAGAACCGCCACAAGCTGCGCCCGGAGCAGACCCTGGTGACCGAGGCCATGGTCGAGGGTCTGGAGGCGCTCATCGACGAGCTGGGCGGGCGCTTCGAGGTGCCCACGGGGTTCGTCGTCCCCGGCCAGACCGTCGCCGCCGCCCGCCTCGACCTGGCCCGCGCCGTGGTCCGCCGGGCCGAGCGCCGCTGCCTGGCCGTGGCCGCCGAGGGCTCACGGGTGCCGCCCTACCTCAACCGGCTGTCCGACCTTCTCTGGACCATGGCCCGATGGCAGGAGGGCGAGAGCCTGCCCGCCCGGACGGAGGGATGACGGCGTGGGCCTGACTCTGCCGCTCGCCCCCGAGGTACCGGGCGACGTCGGCGTCCTCGGCATCCCCGTCTTCGCCCGTCGGGTCGTACCGCCGGGCGCCCAGGTGGAGCTCGACGGGGACTGGCTCGCCGGACGCCGCTTCGAGGGCAAGCTGGGCGAGACCCTCTCCGTCCCGGCCGACGACGGCTCTACCATCGTCGCCGTGGGCATGGGCGACCCGGCCAAGCTCACCGCCGAGGGCATGCGCCGGGCCGCGGCCGCCCTGGTGCGGGCCGCCGGCCAGGACGCCGTGGTCGCCACCACCCTCCTGTCCGCCGCTCCCGTCGGCGGGCTCGCGGCCGCCGCCGCGGCCGCGGCCCTGGCCGAGGGGGCGGTGCTGGGGACCTACCGCTTCGTGCGGTACAAGGGCGACCCCCGGCCGTGCCGCCTGGAGCGCCTGGTGGTCGTCGGGTCGGGCCCGGGGCTGCGGGCCGCCCTCGACCGGGGTGCCCGGGTGGCGGCCGCCGTCGCCCTCGCCCGCGACCTGGTGAACGAGCCGGCGGGGAC
>DASZOE010000512.1:0-3542 GCA_035550945.1 Acidimicrobiales bacterium | reverse complement strand
GTCGTGGCCTCTCGGTTCTTGTCGACGAAGAAGAAGCCGAAGGTGCCCAGGCCGACGACGAGGGGCAGCGCCTGCAGGAGCTTCAGTCCCAGGTTGCGTTCCGACTGCGGGCCCGACGTCTCCGCGGGCAGTTGCTGGCCGATCCTCGACGCCATGTCCGCTCCTTCGACCTCCGGCACCTGAATGGTGTCGCCGGAGGGCAGCGGCGTTACAGGAATGATCGTCGCCGCGCCCGCTGGCGGAGGGAGTGGTGGCGGAGGGAGTGGGATTCGAACCCACGGGGCTCGCGCCCAAGGCTGTTCAAGAGCCTCGCATTCGGCCGCTCTGCCATCCCTCCGGGATCGACGCTAGCGGTGAACCTGGGCCCGCAAGGACGAGATCCACTCGTCGGCGGCCCGCCACGAGGCCTCGGCGTCACGCCGGATGGCGGGCCCGTGGTCGCCGGCCGCCGGGTAGGACCCGAGGAACTTCACGTTGGCCAGCATGGCGTGGAGGTCGCGCAGACAGTCGGCCACGACCTCGTCGTCCACGTGGCCCTCGAGGTCGATGATGAAGCAGTAGTCCCCGAGGCTGTGCTTGGTCGGCCGGGACTCCAGCTTGGTGAGGTTGATGCTGCGGGCCGTGAACTGGCCGAGGATGCCGTGCAGGCTCCCGGGGCGGTCGGCGTGCTGGAAGCACACGATGCTGGTCTTGTCGTGCCCGGTGGGCGCGGGGATGCCGGCCGCGGACACGAGGACGAACCGGGTGGCGTTCTCGGGATGGTCGTCGATCCCCGAGGCCACCACCTCGAGCCCGTAGAGCTTGGCCGCCAGCTCCGACCCCAGGGCCACCATCCCCGGCTCGCGCTCCTCCGCCACCGTGCGCACCGCCTCGGCGGTGGAGTTGGCCGCCACCCGCTCGACCGCGGGAAGGGACTCGTTGAAGAAGCGCTGGCACTGGGCCAGGGCGTCGGGGAACGACACCACCCGGCGGACGTCGTCCAGCGCCATGCCCGGGGGGCCGATGAGGTGCTGGCGCACCGACAGCACCACCTCTCGCTGGATCAGGAGGTTGTTCTCGAAGACCAGACCGTCGAGGACCGGGCGGACCGTGCCCTCGATTGAGTTCTCGAGGGCGACGAATCCGACGTCGACATCGCCCTGCTCGGTGGCGGCCAGGATCTCGGGGAACGAGCGCATGGGCACCAGCTCGCCGGCGGCCAGGTCGGGCTGCCCGAGGAGGGCCTCCTCGGAAAAGGTGCCCGGCGGCCCGAGGAAGGCGACGCGCAGGCCTGCGTGGCCCGAACGCAGTGGCAGGCCTGCGTGGCCCGAACGCAGCGGCGGGCCTGCGTGGCCCGAACGCAACGGTGGGCGGTCGGCGGCGCTCATCCGGCGAGGATAGGGCAGGGCCCTCGGGGCGACGCGGCGATAATGGCGCGGTGGACGAGGTGACCTTGCGCGCGCTGCTCGACGACGTCCGCAACGGCACCCTCGCTCCCGACGAGGCCGTCGCCCGCCTGCGCCGCCTGCCGTTCGCCGATCTCGGGTTCGCGCGCGTCGACCACCACCGCGCCCTGCGCCAGGGCCTGGCCGAGGCCGTGTACGCACCGGGCAAGACGCCCGCCCAGTGCGCGGCCATCGTGGCCGAGCTCCTCGCCGAGCCGGGTAGCGGGCCCGTGCTCCTGACCCGCGCCGACGAGGGCCAGGCCCAGGCCGCGCTGGCGGCCAACCCCGGCGCGGTGCGCGCTGGTTCGACGCTCACCTGGCGGCCCGCCCTCGAGCGGCCCGGGAGCGTCCTCGTCCTCACCGCGGGCACCGCCGATCTCCCCGTGGCCGAGGAGTGCACGGCGACGCTCACCGCCTACGGCTTCCGTCCCGTGCAGGTGGCCGACGTGGGCGTGGCCGGCGTCCACCGCCTCCTGGCCACCGCCGACGAGCTTGCCGCCGCCGACGCCGTAGTGGTCGTCGCGGGCATGGAGGGGGCGCTGGCCAGCCTGGTGGGCGGGATGACGGCCGCCCCGGTGGTCGCCGTCCCCACCAGCGTGGGCTACGGCGCCGCCCTCGAAGGGGTCACGGCCCTGCTGGCCATGCTGTCCTCCTGCGCCGCGGGCATCACCGTCGTCGGGATCGACAACGGGTTCGGCGCGGCGTGCGCGGTGGCCCGCCTCCTCCGGTGACCGTCGCCTGGTTCCACTGCTTCGCCGGGATCGCCGGCGACATGGCCCTGGGCTGCCTGCTCGACGCCGGCGCCGACGTGGACGAGGTCCGGGCCGTCCTCGACCGCCTCCCCGTCTCGGGCTGGTCGCTCGACGTGGAGCCCGTTTTGCGGGCCGGTGTGGCCGCCACGCGGGTCGTGGTCCGGGCCTCCGACGACGGCGTGGTGCGCACGTACGCCCACATCTCGGGCCTGGTCGACGAGGCCCGCCTTCCCGACCGCGTCCGGGACCGGGCTCAGGCCATCTTCGCGGCGCTGGCCGAGGTCGAGGGCCGCCTCCACCGCCGGCCGACCGAGCAGGTCCACTTCCACGAGGTGGGCGGCGTCGACGCCATCGTCGACGTCGTGGGCGCCTGCGCCGCCCTCGAGGTGCTCGGCGTCGAGGAGGTGTGGTCCAGCCCGGTCGCCACCGGCACGGGGATGGTGCGGGCGGCCCACGGCGTGCTCCCCAACCCCGCGCCGGCCGTCCTCGAGCTCCTGCGGGGGGCGCCCACCTACGGCCTCGACGTGTCGGCCGAGCTCACCACGCCCACCGGTGCCGCGCTCCTCGCCGCCACCGCCGTGGGTTGGGGCCCCCTGCCGCCGATGAACATCGCCGCCACCGGCTACGGCGCCGGCAGCCGCGACATCGACGGCCTCCCCAACGTGACCCAGGTCGTCCTCGGTGACGCCGGCGTGCGCCGCCAGCGGGTGAGCGGCGAGCCGGGGCGCACTCCGGGCCAGCCCGTCGTGCTCCTGGAGACCAACGTCGACGACGCCACCGGGGAGACCCTGGCCCACGCCATCCTCACCCTCCTGGAGGCCGGTGCCCACGACGCCTGGGTCACTCCGGTGGTCATGAAGAAGGGCCGCCCCGGCCACACGGTCAGCGCCCTCGTCGACCCCGCTCTTGCCACCTCGGTGGGACGGGTGCTGCTCTCGGCCACTGGGTCCCTGGGCATGCGGGGCCAGACCCTCGAGCGTTGGCCCGCGGCCCGTACGGAGACGGAGGTCGACGTCGACGGTGTCCCCGTGCGGGTGAAGGTCTCGCCCGGCCGGGCCAAGATCGAGCACGACGACGCGGTGCGGGCCGCCCGCCGCACCGGGCTCCCGCTGCGGGAGGTGGTGTCGAGGGCCGAGGCCGCCTGGCGCCGCCGCCAGGGGGCCCGGGGCTCGAGCTCCGGCCCGGGCCCGGCCCCGGGGGACGCCAGCTAGAGGCGCACCCCGAACTGGCGGTGGATACCCGTGCCATGGCGCGCACGTGCACCGCCGGTTCGGCGATTGGCCCTACTCCTCCTCGAAGAGGTCCTCGCCCCGGCGGAGGCGGGCGGCGATGCGGACGACATGGGGCAGCTCGCGCCGGGTGGGCG
>DASZOE010000511.1:0-7467 GCA_035550945.1 Acidimicrobiales bacterium | reverse complement strand
ACCCGGCCGGCGACGTCGGGCCTCCACGGGTCCCGGCCGGGTTGCCCAAGGCGCTGAGCGAGGAGGAGGTCGGGGCCCTGCTGGGGGCAGTGGTGGGCGACGACGCCGTCGCCCGCCGCGACCGGGCGATCCTCGAGGTGCTTTACGGCTGCGGGCTGCGGGGGTCCGAGCTCGTCGGCCTCTCCCTGGGCGATCTCGATCTCGACGTCGGGCTCCTGCGGGCCTTCGGCAAGGGGGCCAAGGAGCGGGTGGTCCCCGTAGGGCGGGTGGCGCGCCGGGCCCTGTCCGCCTGGCTGGCGGCCGGTGGCCGGGGTGTCCTCGCCCCCGCGCGCTGGGCCCGCAGGGGCGACGCCGAGGCCGTCTTCCTGAACGCGAGGGGCGGGCGCCTGTCCCGGCAGGGCGCCTGGCGCATCGTGCGCCAGTACGGCGACCGCGTCGGGCTGGGCGACAAGCTCACCCCCCACGTGCTGCGTCACTCCTGCGCCACCCACATGCTCGACCACGGCGCCGACATCCGGGTCGTGCAGGAGCTGCTGGGTCACGCGTCGATCTCGACGACTCAGGTCTACACCCGCGTCTCCACCGAACGGCTCCGCCGGGTGTACGAAGCGGCCCACCCGCGCGCCCGAGCCGACCAACCCGGGTAGGGTGGTGGGCGTGCAGCGCGAAGCGGCTCTCGCCGACCAGCGGGCGTTGCTGGAGGAGGAGCGGTCCACGCTCTGCCAGCGCCTCGCCGAGTTGGGTTTCGGCCAATCCGAGTCTTTGACGTTCGACCAGAACTTCGCCGACTCCAGCCAGGTGACGGCTGAGCGGGCCGAGGTCGAGGCCTTGGCCACCTCGTTGCAGGAGTCCCTCGACGAGGTCGACGACGCCCTCCGCAAGATGGACGCGGGCACGTACGGCACCTGCGAGGGATGCGGCCAGCCGATCGCCGCCGCCCGCCTGGAGGCCAAGCTCACGGCCCGGCTCTGCATGGAGTGCGCCAGCAAGAGGTAGTTCCCTCACCGGCGGCGCTGCGTTCGGCAGCCTCTGTGAGGAACGCTTTTCACTCCGGAAACACTCGCCACACCGTCTTGCAACCTTGGGTCTCTAGCGTTCGGGCATGGCGGGACCCGACATCCCCGGCGCCAAGCGGTCAGGCCTCCCCGTACACCTCGACCGCTTGGCGTCCGAGGGTGACTCGTGGCTGGCGCCCGAGGACCGCTACGCCCTGAAGACCTGGGGGGTGTGCGCCCAGGAGCAGGACCACGTCTTCATGGTCCGCGTCAGGATCCCGGGCGGCGTCCTCCTCGCCGACCAGGCGCGGGGCCTGGCCCGGCTGGCCCGGGCGTACGGGAACGACTGGCTCCACCTCACGACGCGCCAGAACGTCGAGCTGCACTGGGTGGAGGACCGCAAGGTTCCCGAGGTGCTCGAGAAGGTCGGCCGCCTCGGGCTGACCACCCGCTCGGCGTGCGGCCACACCATGCGCAACGTGATGTGCTCGGAGGAGGCGGGTGTCAGCCTCGACGAGCCCTTCGACTGCCTGCCCGATGCCCGCGCCGTCTCCGACGCCATCCTGGCCCGATCTGCCACCCTCAACTGCGAGCTCCCGAGCCGGGTCAACTTCGCGTTCGGAGGGTCGCCCCGCTGCCGCCACGACGCCCTGCTCAACGACGGCGGCCTGGTCTCGGTCGTGCGCGACGGCGAGCCCGGCTACGAGCTGTGGGCCGCGGGCAGCCTGGGCCGCGACCCGCACCTGGCGGTGCGCCTTGCCGAGTTCGTGCCCCGGGCCGACGCGCTGGCCGCGGCCGAGGCTTTGATCGACGTCTTCGTCGCCCACGGGAACTTCGACGCCCCGGCCAAGGGGCGCATGAAGTACGCCGTCGACCGCCTGGGAGCCGACGAGTTCCGGGCGGCCTGGGAGGCGGCGTTCGCCGAGGCCCGCACCCGGCCCCATCCGCCGCCCGTGCCGGTCGACGTGCTCGGCCCCGGCGACCGGGTGGGGATCCTGAAGATCGTGCCGCCCGGCGGGTGGTCGGCGGGCGTCCGTCCCCAGCGCCAGGTGGGCCGGGCCCTGCTCACCGTCGACGCGCCGTTGGGCGACCTCTACGGCGCCGACCTCGACGCCCTGGCCAATCTGGCCGACCGCTTCTGCGACGGGGCCCTCAACCTCTCTCGCGACCAGAACGTCGTCCTGCGCAACGTGCCCGTGAACGACGTCGTCCGTGTCCGCCAGACGCTCCTCGACCGGGGCCTCTACCTGGTGGGGGAGTCCCACGTCGCCTCGGTGCGGGCCTGCACGGGCTCGGCCGTCTGCGCCCTGGGGATCACGACCGCCCCGGACGCGGGCTCGGCCCTCCTCGCCAGTCCCGCCCTGGGGCGGAACTCCTCGCTGCGCGTGCACATCTCGGGGTGCCCGAACTCGTGCGCCCAGCACCAGGCGGGCGACATCGGCCTCTCCGGCTCCAAGGTGCGCGTCGGCGGGAAGGCCCGTGACGGCTACCAGGTCTACCTGGGCGCCGACCTCGACGCCGGCCGGCTCGGCCAGGTCGTCGGGCGGGTGGGCGCCGAGGACGTGCCCACCGCGGTCGACGTCATCGTGGGAGCGTGGGAGTCCCTCCGCCACGGCTCCGAGACCCTGGGCCAGACCGTCAACCGCGTCGGACAGGAGGGCTTCGCGGCCCACATCGAGGCGGTCATGGCCGGCCGGTGGGGAACGGGCCCAGCGCCCGGCGAGGGCGGCGGGGGCGAACCGGTCGGGGCCCGGTCGGCGCCCGCCGTCGGGGCCGGGCCGTGGGTTCCCGTGACGGCTGTGGCCGACGTCTCCCCGGGGACGGTCGTCACCGTCGAGGCCCACAGCTCCCGCCTGGCCCTGGTGAACGTCGACGGGACGTTCTTCGCCACCGACGACCGCTGCCCCCACGCCGGCGCGTCGCTCGGCGGAGGCTCGGTCGAGGGGTGGTGCCTCACGTGCCCCTTGCACGGTGCCGGCTTCGACGTCCGCAGCGGCGAGGTCCTCGACGGCCCCGCCCCGGGCGGCGTGCGCACGTGGCCCGTCCGGATCCACGACGGGATGGTGCAGATCGCGCCCTGCCGCGAGCCCGTCCTCGCCGGCTGACCTCTTCTCGGGCGTTCCGGTGACCCTCACCGCCGCCATTTGGCGTTTGGCGTCACGGGAACCCGGGGCGGGGGACGTGTGAGACCTCGTTCGCCGAGTGGAAACACGGCGCTTCCGGAGCGGCAACATTGCCTCGGTACGGTCACCGAGTGCGGCTGGCGGCCATCATCGAAGAGGCTGTAGGCGCGGGATCCGGCGTGGCGCCGGCGGCCCCGGCCGGGCCCGAGCTGCTCCCCCTCGACGCGGGCGAGCAGTACCGCTTCGGCTTCGCCATGGACGCCTGCATCGGCTGCCACTCCTGCGAGGTGGCCTGCGCCGAGCAGAACGACACGCCGATCGACGTCGCCTGGCGGCGGGTGGGCGAGCTCGAGGGCGGGACGTATCCGCAGACCCGGCGCTTCAACCTGTCCATGGCCTGCAACCACTGCCTCGAGCCGACGTGCCTCTCGGGCTGCCCGACCAACGCCTACGTCAAGCTCGGGAACGGTGTCGTGCGCCATGACGCCGAGGAGTGCATCGGCTGCCAGTACTGCATCTGGAACTGCCCGTACGAGGTCCCCGTCTTCGACCAGCGGCGCAAGATCGTCTCCAAGTGCGACATGTGCCTCCCCCGCCTGGAGGCGGGCCAGGCCCCGGCCTGCGTAGGGGCCTGCCCCACCCACGCCATCACCGTCGAGAAGGTCGACGTGGCCGCCTGGCGCGCCGACCACGCCGCGGCCGACGCCCCGGGACTGCCGCCCGCCGACATCACCCTCTCGACCACCCGGGTCGCGCTGCCCGAGGGCATGCCCGCCGACACTGCGGCCGCCAGCGACCACCGCGTCGACCCCGAGGACCCCCACTGGCCGCTCATCGGTCTCACCCTCCTCACCCAGCTGTCGCTCGGCATCGTCGCCGCGACGGTCGCCACCCAGCTGGCGGGGAGCGCGGGCCGCGGCACGCTGGCCGGCGGGGCCGTGGGCGGCGCGGTCGCGGGGGCGACCGCCCTGGCCGCCTCGCTCCTCCACCTCGGGCGCCCCACCCACGCCTTCAAGGCCCTGCGCAACCTGCGTACTTCCTGGCTGAGCCGGGAGGTCGCCCTGTTCTCGGCCTTCGCCGCGGTGTCGTTCCTCTACGCCGGTGTGTGGCGCGCCGCCGTGCGCGAGGGCGTGCCCGCGGTGGGGGCGGCCCTGGGTGTGGCCGCCGTCCTCCTGGGCGCGGCGGGCGTGTACGCCAGCGGGCGGCTCTACCTCGTGCCCGCCCGTCCGGTGTGGAACTCGCGACGCACCCTCGTCTCCTTCTTCGCCACCGGCCTCTCCGTCGGTCCCCTGGTGACGCTGTTCTGTCTCGATCGGGCCCAGGTCGACCCGCCGTGGATCGCGCTCCTCCTCGGCGCGGCGGGGACGGGGACGCTGCTCCAGCTCGCCGTGCACGCTCACCTGGTACGGACCGTGCGGGGTCGGGAGGACCGCCAGCACCGGGGCACGGCCACGCTCCTGGGCGGGCGGTTCCGGGACCTGGTGGCGGCCCGCCTCGTCCTGGCCGGGACGGGCTTGACGCTTCTCGTGTCCGCGTTCGGCGTCCCGCTGGCTGGCTCCGCCGCCGCCGGCCGCTTCGGCGCCGGGCTCCTCGTGCTGGGGATCGGCGAGGTCATCGGCCGCTACCTCTTCTACGTGACCGTGGTCCCCTTCGGGACGGCGGGCAACTTCTTCGCACGCAATTGAGCCCGCCCCCTTCGTCCGCGCTGGCCCGGGTGCTCGGGTTGGGGACGCGCTCCGACGGGCCCGCCTACGGGGGGGACGACCGCTTCGGCGTCATGGGAGAGAGCCGCCGCCCGCAGACGTGGACGAAGACGACGTGCGGCTACTGCTCGGTGGGCTGCGGGATGCTGATCGGAGTGCGCGACGGCCGGGCCGTCAGCGTCATGGGCGACCCCGACCACCCCGTGAACCGCGGCCGCCTGTGCCCGAAGGGGCTGTCGGAGCACCACACCATCCACGCCGAGGGCCGCCTGACCGCGCCCCTGCTGCGGGGACCCGACGGGAAGCAGGCCCCCGCCGGATGGGACACCGCCGTCGGCACGATGGTGTCCTCGTTCCGCCGCATCCTCCGGGACCACGGCCCCGAGGCGGTCGCGGTGCTCAGCACCGGCCAGCTCGTCACCGAGGAGTTCTACGCCCTCGGGAAGCTGGTGCGCCTCGGCCTCGGCCTGCGCCACTACGACGGCAACACCACGCTGTGCATGGCCAGCGCCGTCTCCGGCTACAAGCGCAGCTTCGGGAGCGACGGCCCGCCCGGGTCCTACGCCGACCTCGAGGAGGCCGACTGCGTGGTGCTGGTCGGCGCCAACATCGCCGACAACCACCCGTTGCTGGCGCCGCGGGTGCTGGGCAACGCTGACGCCACCGTCATCGTCGTCGACCCCCGGGTCACCAAGACCGCGGGGCTGGCCGACCTCCACCTGGCGATCCGGCCCCGCACCGACATCACCCTCTTCAACGGCATCCTCAAGGTCATCCTCGACGAGGACCTAATCGACCGCCGGTACCTGGCCGAGCACACCGAGGGGTTCGAGGAGCTCGCCGCCCACGTGCAGGCCTACGACCTGCCCCGGGTGGCCGAGGAGTGCGGGGTGGAGGCCGAGGCGGTCCGCCGGGCCGCCCTCGCCATCGGCCGGGCGAGGCGCGCCCTCGTGGCCTGGACGATGGGCGTGAACCACTCGGTGCAGGGCACCGAGACGGTGACGCTGCTGAACACCTTGTGCCTGGTCACCGGCAACATCGGCCGGCCCGGCGCGGCCCCGCTCTCGATCACCGGCCAGTGCAACGCCATGGGGACGCGCGAGGCGGGGTTCACCGCGTCGCTCCCGGGCTACCGGGCGTACGACGACGACGCGGAGCGCGCCGAGCTCGCTGCCCTCTGGGACCTCCCCGTCGACCGCATTCCCACCGCCCGCGGCCGGGCCTACCCCGACATCATCGACGGGGTCGCGGACGGCACCATCAAGGCGCTGTGGGTCATCGCCACCAACCCGCCCGTCTCGTTCCCGAACCGGAGCCGCCTCGAGTGGGCCCTGTCGAAGCTCGACCTCCTCGTCGTCCAGGACGGGTTCTCCACGCCCACGACGGCCCGGGCCGACGTCGTCCTGCCCGCCGCGATCTGGGGCGAGAAGGAAGGCACGTACACCAACGCCGAGCGACGGGTGTCCCGCGTCGGGAAGGCCGTCGAGCCTCCGGGCGAAGCCCGGTCCGACTTCGACATCTTCCTGGCCGTCGCCGAGGCCATGGGGGTGCGCGACGAGATCTACCCCGGATGGGACGGACCGGAGGACGCCTTCGGCGAATGGGCCCGGGTGTCGGCCGGGCGCCTGTGCGACTACAGCGGCATGACCTGGGCCCGCATCGAGACGGCCGGCGGGGTCCAGTGGCCCTGCCCGCCCGAGACCGAGGCCCTCGCCGGCACCGCCCGGCTCTACGCCGACGGCCGGTTCCCGACGCCGTCGGGCAAGGCCAAGATCTGGTGCGTCGCGCCCGAGCCCATCGCCGACGCGCCCGACCAGCACTATCCCTTCCTCCTCAACACCGGGCGCACGGTCGAGCACTGGCACACCCGGACCAAGACGGGCCGCGTCGACATCCTCGAGAAGCTGGCGCCCGAGGCGTGGGTAGAGGTCAACCCCGTCGACGCCGACCGCCTCGGCGTACGGTCCGGTGACGCCGTCCGCCTGCTCTCCCGGCGCGGGGTCGTGGAGCGGCTCACCGTGCGGGTGACGGCCGTCGTCCGGCCGGGCGAGGTCTTCGTCCCCTTCCACTACGACGAGTCGTGCGCCAACCGCCTCACCGTCAGCGAGTTCGACCCGATCTCACGGGAGCCGAACTACAAGCAGTGCGCGGTGCGCGTCGAGACCCCCTGACCAGCGAGGTGCGATGAGCGCGACCGAAGTCCGTACCGTTTCGCCCGAAGTCGAGCCGCCCCGCCTCAGGGCTACCCGGCGCGGTCGCTGGATCGAGGACTGGCGCCCCGAGGACCCGGCGTTCTGGGAGAGCACGGGGAAGAGGATCGCCAGGAAGAACCTCGTGTGGTCGATCTTCGCCGAGCACCTGGGCTTCGGCGTCTGGGTCCTGTGGACGATCGTCGTCATCAACCTCGGGAACATCGGCATCAGCCTGTCCGTGTCCGAGGCCTTCCTCCTGACCGCCGTCCCGAACCTTGTCGGGTCCTTCCTGCGCATCCCCTACACCTTCGCCGTCCCGCGGTTCGGGGGGCGGGCCTGGACGGCCATGAGCGCCGCCCTGCTGCTCATCCCGACGCTGCTGCTCGCCGTCGTGGTGCCCAGCGGCTGGCTGGCCGGCCGGGGCCACGGCGCCCAGCTCTGGGTCCTTGTCGCC
>DASZOE010000510.1:0-4624 GCA_035550945.1 Acidimicrobiales bacterium | reverse complement strand
GGTTGCGCTCGACGTCGTAGGTGAGGGCCTTGAGCGGGGAGACGTAGAGGACCCGGCACCCCTTCGCCGGCGCCTCGGCCCCGCGCTGGGCGGCGGCGGTGGCCAGCCGGTCGAGGCACCACAGGAAGGCGGCGAGGGTCTTCCCCGACCCCGTCGGCGCCAGGACCAGGGTGTGCTCGCCCCGGCTGATGGCTTCCCACCCCTGCTCCTGGGCCGGGGTGGGCGCCTCGAAGGTGGCCTCGAACCATCCCCGGGTCACCGGGGAGAAGCGGTCGAGCGCAGTCGCTCGCGTCATCTCTGCCAGCGTACGGTCGGCGTACGACATCGACCGGCGGGCCGGCCGCGGCGTCCGGCCGCGGCGGCGGCGGAGGAGGCGCGAGCAGATGGAAGACGGCACGCCCCGGCCCCGGGTGCCCCTCGTGCTGGCCGGCGCCGCAGCCTGGAGCTGGCGGATCCTCGTGGTGTCGGCCGCCCTGGTCGTCGTGGGCTTCCTGCTCGTCCAGCTCTACGTGGTGGTCGTGCCCGTCGTGCTCGCCCTGTTCCTCGCCGCCGCCCTGGAGCCCCTCGCGGCCCGGCTGCGGGCGCGCCGGTGGCCGGCGGCCCTCGCCGCCGCCACCGTCTTCATCGGCGCCCTGGTGGTCCTCGCCCTGCTCGTCACCTGGATCGGGACCGCCGTGGCCGGCCAGTTCGACGACCTTGGCGACCGGCTCCAGGAGGCGGTCGAGGACACCAAGAGATGGGCCCAGGGCGACCCCCTCAACCTGCCCCGGGAGCGCGTGGACCAGCTCGAGTCCGACCTGCGCCAGAGCTTGCGGCGGGCCGGGGGCGGGCTGGCCGAGCAAGCCGCCTCCCGGGCCCAGGCCGTCGGCGAGGCGCTCGGCGGTGTCGTCCTGCTCTTCTTCACCCTCTTCTTCATCATCAAGGACGGCGCCCGCATGGCCGACTGGCTGCGCGAGCGGGTGCCCCCGGCCCACCGGGAAGACGCGGTCGCCCTCGTCTCCAGAGCCCGCCACGTCATGCGCCAGTACCTCGTCGCGACCGGCCTCACCGGGATCGTGGACGGCGCGCTCATCGCCATCGCCCTGCTCGTCCTCGACGTCCCCCTGGTCCTCCCCCTGGCGGTCCTCACCTTCCTCGGCGCCTTCGTGCCGATCGTCGGGGCCACCGTGGCCGGGCTCCTGGCCGCCGCCGTGGCCCTGGTGACCAACGGCGCAGGGACCGCGCTGCTGGTCGTGGCGGCCACCATCGTCGTCCAGCAGGTCGAGGGGAACCTCCTCCAGCCCCTCATCCTCGAGCGGGCCGTCCGCCTGCACCCGCTCGTGACGGTGTGGGCGGTCGGAGCCGGCATCGTCGTGGGCGGGCTCCTCGGCGCGTTCCTGGCCGTGCCCCTCGTCGCCATCGGTGTGGGCGTGGCGAGCCACTACCACCGGAAGGGGGAGCCGGTCCCGGCCGACACCCCCGCCCCGGCCGACGCTGCCGCCGACGCCGACGCCGAGGAGGAGCTCCGGGACGGTTAGCGTCGGCGGATGGACCACGTCCGTTGGGACGACCATCCGAAGCTGCGGCGGCCCGTCCTCCTGGCCGCCTTCGAGGGCTGGAACGACGCCGCCGACGCGGCGTCGACCGCCGCCCGCTACCTGAAGGAGCGCTGGGGCGCCCGGCCGTTCGCCACCATCGACCCCGAGGAGTTCTACGACTTCTCCTCCACCCGGCCCCAGGTCCGTCTCACCGCCGGCCTGCAACGGGAGGTCCACTGGCCTCGGACCGAGCTCTCGGCGGCCGCCCTTCCCGACACCGGGCGGGACGTGGTCGTCCTCCTCGGCTCGGAGCCGCAGCTGCGGTGGCGGACCTTCTGCGCCGAGGTCGTCAGGCTGGCCAGCGAGCTCGGGGCCGAGCTGGTCGTGACCCTCGGCGCCCTCCTCGCCGACGTGGCCCACACCCGGCCGGTCCGGGTGACGGGGACGGCGGCCGACCCCGAGCTCGTCGCCCGCCTCGGTCTCGAGCGCTCCACCTACGAGGGCCCCACCGGTATCGTCGGCGTCCTGCACGACGCCTTCCGCGCCGCCCACCTCCAGTCGGCGTCGCTGTGGGCGGCCGTGCCGCACTACGTGGCGGCCACGCCGTCGCCGAAGGCGACGCTCGCCCTCGTCCGCCGGGCGGCGGCGCTCCTGTCCACGCCGGTCATCACCGACGACCTCGAGCAGCGGGCCCTCGACTACGAGCGCCAGGTCAGCGAGGTGGTGGCGACCGACGAGGACGTGGCGGCCTATGTCCGCCGCCTGGAGGAGTCGGCCGACGCCGACGACCCCCTCGAGCTCCAGTCGGGCGACGCCCTGGCCGCCGAGCTCGAGCGCTTCCTCCGCGACCAACGGGGCGGCGAGTAGCCACCCGGTTCAGCGCGGTGGCCGGATCGGACCGACCCGTCGGCGCTCCCACGCATCGGGCGTGGCCAGCAGCTCGACCACCGGCGGAGGCAGGTCCCCCCCCAGCACGTCGGCCAGGGTGACGGTCTCCAGCACCATCCGCAGTGCGGCCCTCACCGCCACCCACACGTCCTGGAGGTGGCTGGCGGGCCCTTCGTACACGGTGTCCTCGGGGCGCTCGCCCCGTACCTCGGCCAGCGGGCCCTCCAGGGCGCGGAAGATGTCGGCCACCGCTATCTCGTCCGCGGGCCGGGCCAGCCGGTAGCCCCCCTCGGGGCCCCGCTGGCTGATGACGATCCCCGCGCGCCGTAGCTCGACCAGGGTGTTCTCGACGAACTTGACCGGGACGCCCTGGGCCGTGGCCAGCACCTCGCCCGTCACCTGCGACCCCGCCGGCGCGGCGGCCAGGGCCAGGAGGACCCGGGTCGCGTAGTCGACCTTGGCCGAGATGTACACGGCGACATCGTCCCAGCCGGGGGGCCGCGTTTGCCAACTCCATAATCTCCATTACTCTTGTGGAGATGGGCGAGCTCGTCGTCGTCTTCCTGGCCGGGTTCCTGGCCTCGCTGGTCGACGGCGCCCTCGGCATGGGCTTCGGCCCGACGTCGTCCAGCATCCTCCTGGGCACGGGGCTGTCCCCGGCGGCGATCTCCACCACCGTCAACCTCGCCAAGGTGGCCACCGGCCTCTCCGCCGCCGTCGCCCACTGGCGCTTCGAGAACATCGACCACCGCCTGGTGCGCCGGCTGGCCGTTCCCGGCTGCCTGGGGGCCGTCATCGGCGTGACCGTGCTGGCCAGCGTCGACGGTGACCGCCTGAAGCCGGTCCTGGCCGTCGTCCTGCTCGTCATGGCGGCACGGATCCTCGTGCGGTTCAGCCGGCCGTTCCGCACCACCGCCCACGACGACCTGGTCGACGGAAGGCGGCTCCGCTACGACGAGCGAGGGACGGCGGTCGTGGCCACCGCCGGTGGGGTCACCAACGGCCTGGTCGGCGCCTGGGGCCCGGTGGTGACCCCCTTCCTGCTCCACCGGGGGCTCGCGCCCCGCTTCGCCATCGGCTCCGTGAACACCGCCGAGGTCGCCGTCGCGGTCGTGGCCTCAGGCTCGCTGCTGGCCTCCGTCGGTGGCGGCGGCGTCGATTTCGCGGTCGTGCTCGCCATGCTGTCCGGAGGCGTGATCGCGGCACCCCTCGCGGCCTGGGTGATCCGCTTCCTCCCCGCCCGGGTGCTCGGCGTGGCCGTGGCCGGCCTGCTCTTCGTCACCAACATCCGGGAGCTGACGAGCTCGCCCGGCCTGGGCCCGGTGCGCTGGCTCGCCTTCGGGCTCGCCGCCCTCGCCTGTTCCTACGCCGCGGTGCGACCCCGGCTCCAGGCCGGGCGCTCGGCGAGCGGAGCCCGGCGCTGACCGACTCGCCGGCGCGAATACCCGCACAGCTGACAGGGGCAATCGCCAGTTCGGCGCCCGCGGTCACATGACCCGGCGTCCAGCACCGCCGGTCGGTCGGGAACCTGCCCGGAAACCGACCGACCGGCGGTACGGCCCTCACCTGCGGGGTCGCTACTCGAGCGCGCACCCGCAGGAGTTGACCTCCCGCACGATGGTGCCCCGGCCGGTGTCCATGTGGGTCGTGCAGGGCATGCAGGGGTCGAAGCTGCGGATGGCCCGCAGGACGTCGATGCCCTTGACCTGGTCGTCGGGGACCGACTCGAGCAGGGGCGTGTCGAGCACGGCCTGCTCGTAGGGGCCCATCTGGCCGAAGGGGTCGACGGGCGAGGCGTTCATCGTCGAGGGCGTGGTGATCTGGTAGTTGACGATCTTGCCCTTGTCGATGGTCTGGTGGTGCACCAGCCAGCCCCGGCCCGCCTCCCAGAAGCCCACGGAGACGCGCTCGTCCTGGGGGATGCGGAAGGGGGTGTGGATCCTGGTCTGGCCCCGCCGCCAGTACTCGAAGGCCTTGAGCAGGCAGTTCATGCCGATCACCGCGGTGAACGCCATGGCGTAGGCCCGGCCCCGGTTGCGCTCGATGGCGTTGAGGGTGCGGGGCACGGGCCAGAACAGCTCGGTCTCGGGCAGGGCGTAGCGGGGCAGGAGCATCCGCAGCCCGTCCCCGGGGGCCTCGACGAACGGGGTGTCGGGGGGCTGGGCCGCGAGGGCGGTGGTCCACATGCGCCCGTAGGCGCCCGTCTCCACCACCTGGCG
>DASZOE010000509.1:0-2212 GCA_035550945.1 Acidimicrobiales bacterium | reverse complement strand
GGAGAAGAGGGCCTCACCCCTCTTCTCCGGGTCCAACGCCGCCACGCTACGAGGTGATCGATGATTCGAGGTGCTCACGCCACGGCCGCCGTCGCGCCGTGGTCGCAGCGAGGAGGACGGGGGTGAGCGCGTCCTGCGAAGCCGTCGAGACGGCCCCGGCCACGGCGGACGAGGACGCCGGGCCCCGGCTCGCGGCAGGTGTGGAGGTCCTCGGGCGCTGCGAAGCCGGGGAAGTCGAGGACGCGCCCTACCTCTACCGACTGGACGACGGGCAGGCCGTGCAGGTGACGCGCCTCATGCACCTCGTCGCCGAGCGCCTGGACGGCAACAGCATCGGGGAGATCTCGCGGCAGGTCACCGACGAGGTCGGCCGGCGGTTGAGCCCCGACCACGTCCGCTTTCTCATCGACCGAAAGCTGCGGCCGCTCGGTCTCTTGGCGCGGGAGGGCGACGACGCTCCCCCGGCGAGCCCTCCGACGCCACTGCTCGGTCTCCGCTTCCGGGCCGCGCTGGTCCCCGCCGGTGTCGTCCGTCGGGCCACGGCACTGCTGAGGCCGCTCTTCGTTCCTCAGGCGGTGGTCGCCGTCCTGGCCATGTTGGTGGCAACCGACCTCTGGGTGTTCCTCGGGCCCGGTGTGAGCGGAGGAGTACGACAGGTGCTTCACCAGCCCGTCCTGGTGCCGACGCTGTGGGGCGTCATCCTCCTCTCCGGGCTCTTCCACGAGCTCGGCCACGCCAGCGCCTGCCACTACGGCGGCGGCCGGCCGGGCCGGATCGGGTTCGGGCTGTACCTGGTCTGGCCCGTCTTCTACAGCGACGTGACCGACAGCTACCGGCTCGGGCGCCGCGGCCGCGTCCGGACCGACCTCGGCGGCCTGTACTTCAATGCCGTCTTCGTCGTGCTCAGCGGCGGCGCCTACGCCTTCGCCGGCTGGGACTTCTTGCTGGTGGTGATCGTCGTCCAGCACCTCACGATGCTCCAGCAGTTGCTCCCGTTCGTGCGTCTCGACGGCTACTACGTGATCAGCGACCTGCTCGGCGTTCCCGACCTGTTCCCCTACGTGAGGCCGATCGTCGTGAGCGCCGTCTTGCGGCGGGTCCCCCACCGCGCCGTGGCGGACCTCGGGCGGGGTGCCCGCCGAGTGGTCACCGCCTGGGTCCTCGTGACGATCCTGGTGTTCGTCGCCAGCCTCGGCGTGCTCGCCGTGCACGCGCCCGCGTGGTCGGTGGCGACCTGGGACGCGGCGAACCTCCACATGGGGCAGGCACGCTGGGCGATCGCCCACGGCAGCGTCGGAGACGTGGCCGCGCCTGTCCTCGAGACCGCGTCGCTCTTGCTGCCTCTGCTGGGCATCGGCCTGACCGTGCTCCTGGCCGCCGCCCGCACCGGTCTCGGCCTCCGCCGGGCGCTCCGTCGTTCACGCCGGGACCGACGTCGTCGCGCCACACCGGCGAAGCGACGACGTCGGCGACGAGACGACGAGCCGCCGGGCGGGCCGTCGGCTCACGGCGGGCTCGAAGACGACCGAAAGGATGGCCCCTTCATGGACGAGAAGACCAACGACCCCCGTCGTGCCTCCGACGACGCCCGGCCCGATCATCCGGCGCTGGCTCGCGCCGCGCCGGCGGAGGTGGGACCCGGCGACGGGGGGTGGGAAGCGGCCTCCGGCGTCGGTGACCGCCTGGACGACGCCCGGGCCAGGGTGGACCAGCAGGCGGACCAGCTGTTCACGACGCTGTTTCGAGCGGTCGAGGCGGTGAGGCACGAGCTGCGAGCGGCCCAGACCCTGCGCGCCAAGGCCGAGGAGGACGCTGACGCGATCCGCGCCGCGGCAAGGCGGGATGCCGACGTGCTCCTGGCGCGCACGAGGAGTGGCGTGCACTCGCTGCTGGAGGAGCTCTCCCGGGAAGTCGGCACCGCCGGCAACGAGACGCCGGCCGGACCGCCGCCTGCGGTAGCCCGGTCCTCGGCGAACGGTCCTGCTCCGGGGGGGGCCCCCGGTCCCGGCGAGCCGGTTCGGTCGCGCCTCGAGCCCCCCGGTCCTGTCGGCCCTTGAGCGCCTCGGGGAGGGCGCATCTGCGGGCGGGCGAAGCGGTGGGAGGCGCCGGACGTCTCCTGGGACGGCCCGGCACCTCGACCACCTCGGCGGCTGCCGGGGCGCTGGGGGATACCCCGAGCCGGCACTACCCGAATCTTCGCACACTCTGACCG
>DASZOE010000508.1:0-4334 GCA_035550945.1 Acidimicrobiales bacterium | reverse complement strand
GGAGAAGAGGGCGGGGGGCGCCGCCGGCCTTGGTCCAGTGCTCGACGTGCCAGCCCCGCTTGCGGGCCATGGCCGCCAGCTTGGGCTCGGCGTTCACGGCCACCGGATGGCCGACGGCCTCGAGCATGGGCAGGTCGCTGGTGGAGTCGGCGTACGCCACCGCCTCGGAGAGCGACAGCCCCTCGGCCCGGGCGTACTCGGCCATGACCAGGGCCCGCGCCTCCCCCGTGGGAGGGACGGTCTCGAGCTCGCCCGTGAGGCGCCCGTCGCGCTCGCCCAGGCGGGCGCAGACGACGTCGTCGAACAACGGCCGCAGGGGCTCGATGACGAAGTCGAGGGCGCCGGTGATGAGGACGGTGCGGTGGCCGGCGGTGCGGTGCTCGCGCACGCGGCGGATGCCGGCCGGGAACGACTTGGTAAGGAGCAGGTAGCTGAACAGCTCCCACGCGTCGTCCCGCAGGCGCTGGGCCGGCGCCCCCTCGTAGCGGCGGTAGAAGTGGCGTAGGAAGTCGCCGCGGTCGCGCCGGTCGAGGGCGAGCAGGCCGGGGGCGGCCTTGAGCATCCGCACCGTGAACTTGGTCCGCTCGTCGTCGGCCAACGACCGGGTGGCGAGCCAGGCGTAGGACTCCACCACGTTGGAGGCGATGAGCGTGTTCTCGAGGTCGAAGGCGGCCATGTGGCGGTCGGGGGAGAGGACGGCCCGCCGCCCCCGCTCGTAGCGGCTGAGGCCGGTGCGTCGCCCACCCGTGGTGCGCACCCGCGCCTGCTGGACGATGGAGGGGAGGTGGACCTCGAGTACGTAGCGGCTCCAGTCGATCACCGACGTGTCGAACCCGAACTCGGCCTGGTCCGAGGGGTCGAGGCTCGCCCAGAGGGCGGCCAGGCGGGTGTCGTCGAAGACGGCCTCGGTCTCCGCGTAGGCGCCGTACAGGCGCACGTAGTCGAGGGCCCGCTCGGCCTGCTCCCGCCGGTCCTCGAGCCGGGCCGTCACCTCGGCCCGCTGGCCCCGCACCGGGAGGGTGGTGATGAACCGCTCGGCCGCCTTGAGGGCGGAGACGCCCCGCTGGAGCTGGCGCTGGGCCCGGCCCCGCCGGGAGAAGGACCACTCGGCGGTGATGATGGGCTGGCCCTCGGCGTCGTAGAGGGGGTTGTCGCGGTAGTACTGCTTCACCAGGTTCACCAGGCGCCGCAGCATCAGCGGGTTCCGGGAGCCGGTGGCCACGTGGTACACGAAGTCGTCGGGGTCGTGGCCCCGCGCCGCCACGGTGATGATGGTGGCCACGACCATGTCGACGGGGATGACGTCGACCACGCCCTCGGGGATGCCCGGGAAGTCCTGGAGCAGGCCCCGGCCGTAGGCGATGATCACGGGCTCGGCCATGCGGAACCCGCGGATCCAGCCGGCCGAGGGCTCGGACCAGGCCGACTCGATGATGGATGGGCGCACGATCGTGACGGGGACGTCGCCGCACACCTCGAGCAGCGCCCGCTCGGCCAGGGCCTTGGTGTAGGCGTAGGCGTCGGGCCAGCCCAGGGCCTGGGCCCGGGCCCGCCCCGCCTCCACGAGGCGGTTCTCCACCCAGTCCTCGCGGAGGCGCTCGGCCTTGGTGCTGAGCAGCGACGATCCTGCGGCGCCGAGCTCGCCCCGGGCCTCCTTGGTGAAGCGGGCCAGCAGCTCTGGCCGGCGGCTCTCGGCGTCGGCGTCGGCACGGGCCCGGCGGGCGGCGTCGACCTCGCCCCGCCAGGCCACGTCGGTGCTGAACGGCGTGTCGGAGAGAGGAGCCTCGGGGGAACGCCCCCGGCGGTTGCCGGCCACGTAGGCGGTGCCCACGGCGATCAGGTGGGCTCGGGAGCCGAGGTCCTTCAGGGTCTCGACCAACCGCACCGTGCCGAGGAGGTTCACGTCGACGGCCGCGTCGATGGGGGAGTCGAAGCTCACCCGCGCCGCGGCGTGGATCACGGTGTCGCAGCCGGCGACGAGGCGCCGGCCCTCCTCGTCGAGCCCGAGCCCCTCGGAGGTGACGTCGCCGGCGACGACGCGCACCCGCCGGGTGACCTCGTCGTCGAAGCCGTCGCCCCACTCCTCCCGCAGCCGGTCGAAGGCGTCGTAGGCGAAGATCTCCCGCCGGGCCCGGGTGGCGGGCGACGCCCGCCGCCCCGGCCGCACGAGCAGGACCAGCTCGCACCCGGGCACCGAGCGCAACAGGCGCTCGACCAAGGCGGTCCCGAGGAAGCCGGTCGAGCCGGTGATCGCGATGCGCTTGCCGGCCAGAGCCTCCGGGATCATGGTCCCCCTCTCTAGCATCATCCTCGGCGCAGGCCGGAGCCCGGCGACGGCGGGCAACCACTGTCAGACCTCGGTGGCGCCGGGAACGTGTCGTGCTTGCCCCACGGGCGGCGGGGAGGGACACTCCGGGAGCGTGCGCGACGACTACCTCTACGAGCTGTTCCGCGAGCTCGGTGCGTCCGACCTCGTCGCCCGCACCGCCGAGTTCTTCGTGGGCCTCGTGCTCATCCTCGCCGGGGCCATGGTCGTCAGCCGCCTGGGCTCCCGCCTGGCCCGCCGCTCGATCGAGTCGCTGGTGGCCCGGTCGAGGCTGGAGCCGACGGCCCGCAGCACCAGCCGGGCCAAGACCCTGGCCGGGGTGGCCGCCAGCCTCGTGCGCATCCTCGTCTTCTCGATCGCCGTCCTGCTGATCCTGGACACGGTGGGGATCAACCTGGGCCCGCTGCTGGCCGGGGCCAGCATCGTCGGCGTGGCCCTCGGCTTCGGAGCCCAGAGCCTGGTGCGCGACTTCCTCTCCGGGTTCTTCATCCTCGCCGAGGACCAGTACGGCGTCGGCGACACCGTCACGGTGGCCGAGGTCCTGGGGACGGTGGAGGAGGTGAGCCTGCGCACCACCCGGCTACGAGGCGTCGACGGGACCGTCTGGTACGTGCCCAACGGCGAGATCCGCAAGGTCGGGAACTCGGCCAAGGACTGGTCCCGGGCCATCGTCGACGTCCACGTCCCTGCCCAGGCCGACATCAACGCCGCCACCACGGTGATCCGGGAGGAGCTGCGGGCCATACCTCCGGACGTCGAGTGGGCGGGGGCGATCCTCGACGGGCCCGAGGTCCTGGGCGTGGAGGCGATGGGCCCCGACGGCTGGACGGTCCGCGTGGCCGCACGAGTGGCCCCCGAGGCCAGGGGCTCCGTCACCCGGGAACTGCGCATGCGCATCGCCGCCCGCCTGCAGAACGAGGGCGTCGTGCAGGTGGCCAAGACACCGCCGAACCAGGCCGCCGCCGAGCCGCCGGCTCCCGAGGATCAGGCCGACAGGACCTCTTCGTAGAGCTCCACGTGCTCGCGCACGAGGCGCTCGATGGAGAACCGGGTCTCGACCGCCTCGCGGCACTCACCCCGGTCGATGTCGCGCACCTTCTCGATGGCCTCCGCCATCTCCGTCTCGCTGCGGCACAGGTAGCCGATGCGCCCGTCCTCCACCACCTCGGGGGCGGCGCCCTCGGAATAGGCGATCACCGGCGTCCCGCAGGCCAGGGACTCGAGCATGACCAGCCCGAAGGGCTCGTTCCAGCGGATGGGGAAGAGCGTGGCCCGGGCTCCGGCGAGCAGCTTCACCTTCTCCTCCTGGGTGATCTCGCCCACGTACTCGACGTCGTCCCCGAGGAGGGGAGCGACCTCCTTCTCGAAGAACATCTGCTCCCACGGCTCGCGCAGCTTGCCGGCCAGCTTGATCGGGATGTCGGCCTTCCGGGCGGCGATGATGGCCCGGTGGGCGCCCTTCTCGGGCGCCATCCGGCCGAGGAAGGCGCAGTAGTTGCCCCCCGACCCCACGGGGAAGGCTTCGACGTCGACGGCGTGATGGATGACGCGGGCGATCGGGATGTCGGGGACGGGCCGGCGCTGGGCCTCGGAGATGCCGATGATCGGAACCCGCTCGCCCAGGCGCCGGTAGATGTCGGTGAGCTCCTCGTTGAAGGGCCCGTGGATCGTGGTCACGACCTTCACGTCGGGAAAGATCTCCGAGTAGATGGGACCGATCACGGTGTGGTCGTGGACGATGTCGTAGTCGGCCACCGCGTCGTAGGCGGCCATGACGTGCCGGAGCTCGGGGACGGTGAAGCCCATGCGGTTGCCTTCGGCGCTGGACAGGAGCCAGCGGCGGGGCACGGAGCAGGTGGAGTCCCCGGTGGTGAAGAGGAGGACCTCGTGGCCCTGGGAGTCCAGACCGCGGGCCAGGTTGTCGATCGCGCCCTCGATGCCACCGTAGAGATCTGGAGGGATGGGGGCCCAGGGTGGGGCGACGAGGGCGATGCGCATGGGTCGGAAT
>DASZOE010000507.1:0-3056 GCA_035550945.1 Acidimicrobiales bacterium | reverse complement strand
GCCACTAGGAGCCGTCTCCGCCGCCCCCGGGTCCCGCGGGCAGGTCGTGGGACCCGGGTATCGTGGGCTGCTTCCCCCGGAGCGCGCACGAGGTGGCCAGTGGCAGAGATCGAGATCGGAATCGGGAAGTCGGGGCGGAGGGCCTACGGGTTCGACGACATCGCCATCGTCCCCAGCCGCCGTACCCGTGACCCCGAGGACGTCGACATCTCCTGGGAGATCGACGCCTTCACCTTCGACCTGCCGCTCATGGCCGCGGCCATGGACGGCGTGGTCAGCCCGGCGACGGCCGTCGAGGTCGGCCTTCTGGGCGGGGTCGGCGTCCTGAACCTCGAGGGTCTGTGGACCCGCTACGAGGACCCCGAGCCCCTCTTCGACGAGATCGCCTCGCTCGACGCCGACAAGGCCACGCTGCGCATGCAGGAGATCTACGGCGAGCCGATCAAGGAGGAGCTGATCGGCCAGCGCATCCGCGAGATCAAGGACGCCGGGGTCGTCTCTTGCGCCTCGGTCACGCCCCAGCGCACCGACCGCTTCGCCAAGGCCATCCTCGCCGCCGAGCTCGACCTCCTGGTCATCCAGGGCACCGTGGTGTCGGCCGAGCACGTCTCCAAGACGGTCGAGCCCCTGAACCTCAAGCGCTTCATCCGCGAGCTGGAGATCCCGGTGATCGTCGGGGGCTGCGCCTCCTACAACGCCGCCCTCCACCTCATGCGTACGGGCGCGGTCGGCGTCCTGGTGGGCGTGGGCCCCGGTCAGGCGTGCACCACGAGGGGCGTGCTCGGCATCGGCGTCCCCCAGGCCACCGCCATCGCCGACGCCGCCGGCGCCCGCATGCGCCACCTCGACGAGACCGGGGTCTACGTGCAGGTGATCGCCGACGGCGGCATGAGCACCGGCGGCGACATCGCCAAGGCCATCGCCTGCGGGGCCGACGCGGTCATGGTCGGGTCTCCGCTCGCCGCCGCCGTCGAGGCCCCGGGCCGGGGCTACCACTGGGGGATGGCCACGTTCCACCCCACGCTCCCGCGCGGCGCCCGGGTGCGCACCAGCACCCGGGGCACCCTCGAGCAGATCCTTGTCGGCCCGGCCCACGAGAACGACGGCCGCCTCAACCTGTTCGGCGCCCTGCGCACCTCGATGGCCACCTGCGGCTACGAGACGGTGAAGGAGTTCCAGAAGGCCGAGGTCATGGTCGCCCCCTCCCTCAAGACCGAGGGCAAGTCCCTCCAGCGCGGCCAGCACATCGGGATGGGCTCCTGATCTGATCCCCCCTTCGCTTCTGGGGACGCAGACCGCCGACCATTGCCGTTGAGCGTCACCAGAACCGCCGGGGTCGGGCGGTAGGCTGGTCCATGGCCGCCGAGAGCCCCTTCGACACCGTCCTCGTCGTCGACTTCGGGGCCCAGTACGCCCAGCTGATCGCCCGCCGGGTGCGCGAGGCCCACGTCTACTCCGAGATCGTGCCGCGCGACATGCCGGTGGGGGAGATGCTGGCCCGGCGGCCGGCCGGGATCATCTTCAGCGGCGGCCCGAAGTCGGTGCACGTCGAGGGCGCGCCCGGGATCGACGCCGCGGTCTACGGCGCCGGCGTGCCCGTCCTGGGCATCTGCTACGGCGCCCAGCTCGTCGCCCGCCAGCTCGGCGGCGAGGTGGCCCGCACGGGCGTGGCCGAGTACGGGCGGACGCCGCTCGAGGTCACCGCCGGGTCCCGCCTCTTCGGCGACCTCCCGTCGTCCCAGGACGTGTGGATGAGCCACGCCGACTCGATCGTCGCCGCCCCGCCCGGGTTCCGGGTGACGGCCCGCACCAACGCCGTTCCCGTCGCCGCCCTCGAGGACCCCGAGCGGCTGGTGTACGGCGTCCAGTTCCACCCCGAGGTGGCCCACACGCCGCGGGGCCAGGAGATCGTGAAGCACTTCCTCTACGACGTGTGCGGGTGCCGGCCCCGCTGGACCATGACGTCGATCATCGAGGAGGCGGTGGCCAAGATCCGGGACCAGGTCGGCGACGAGAAGGTGATCTGCGGACTGTCCGGTGGCGTCGACTCGGCCGTGGCCGCCGCGCTCGTGCACAAGGCGGTGGGCGACCAGCTCACGTGCGTGTTCGTCGACACCGGCCTGATGCGGGCAGGAGAGGCCGAGCAGGTGGAGGACACGTTCCTGCGCCAGTTCCAGGTCGACCTCGTCCACGTCAAGGCGGCCGACCGCTTCATCGAGGCCCTCCGCGACGTCGAGGACCCGGAGATCAAGCGCCGGGCCATCGGCAACACCTTCATCCGGGTCTTCGAGGAGGTGGCGGCCGAGGTCGAGGACGCCAGGTTCCTCGTCCAGGGCACGCTCTACCCCGACATCATCGAGTCGGGCACCCGCGACGCGGCCCGCATCAAGTCCCACCACAACGTGGGCGGGCTCCCCGAGGACATGCAGTTCGAGCTGGTCGAGCCCCTGCGGAACCTCTTCAAGGACGAGGTGCGGGCCGTCGGCGAGGAGCTGGGCCTGCCCGAGGACATCGTGTGGCGCCAGCCCTTCCCGGGCCCCGGTCTGGCCGTGCGCATCGTGGGGACGGTCACCGCCGACCGCCTGGAGATCGTCCGCAACGCCGATGCCATCGTGGTCGAGGAGATCAAGCGGGCCGGGCTCCACCGGGACGTCTGGCAGGCGTTCGCGGTGCTGCTGGCCGTCCGCTCGGTGGGCGTCATGGGCGACGAGCGCACCTACGCCCATCCCATCGTGGTGCGGGCCGTGCAGAGCGACGACGCCATGACCGCCGATTGGGCCCGCCTCCCCTACGACCTCCTCGAGCGCCTCTCCAGCCGCATCATCGCTGAGGTGCCGGGCGTGAACCGAGTGGCGCTGGACATCACCTCCAAGCCCCCCGGCACCATCGAGTGGGAGTAGGGGAACCGACACACCTCCTCGGTAGGGTGGGCGCGGTGCCCCCATCCGACCTCCTCGCCGACCTGAACCCCGTCCAGCGGGAGGCCGTCACCCACCCCGAGGGCCCCCTGTTGATCGTCGCCGGGGCGGGGTCGGGCAAGACCAGGGTGCTCACCC
>DASZOE010000506.1:0-1704 GCA_035550945.1 Acidimicrobiales bacterium | reverse complement strand
GTTGTCGAGGACCTCGAGGCCGCCAAGGCGTTCTTCGCCGAACTCGGCATGGAGCTGGAAGGCGAGGCGCCGGTCGAGGGGCGTTGGGTGGACCGCGCTGTCGGGCTCAACGACGTCCGTGCCGACATCACCATGATGCGGACCCCGGACGGCCACGGCCGGGTAGAGCTGACGAAGTTCCATACGCCGCCGGCGGTGAGAGCTGAGCCGGAAAGCGCGCCCGCGAACGCGCTCGGGATACGCCGCATCATGTTCGCCGTCGACGACAACGACGACGTCGTTGCCCGCCTGCGCAGCCACGGTGCCGAACTCGTCGGCGAAATCGCGCAGTACGAGGACGTCTACCGGCTCTGCTTCCTGCGTGGCCCTGAGGGCATCATCATCGGACTGGCCGAGCGGCTCAGCTGAAGCCACCACGGGTACGGCCTGGACGGCCCGGACGGTACTGCCGTCGCCCACTCGGTGGCTGTCGGGCGATCCGACCGCACCAGCGCCATCTCCACGTACGTCAGGGCCAGTGTCCGAATCGCCGCACCAAATTTCCTGGCGAGCGAGGTCGCACGACGCCTTGCCCGCAGATGTCAGGGCGGACTCACCCAAGCAGCCGACCGCAACCCGGAATAGGCCGCCGTGGATCGTGCGGGCGAGCCCTCGAATACGTCCACGCCGCTACCCCAGCCCAGGTCTGCCACGGCTTGGTGCGTTTCGCCACGCCTCCGGACGATGGGATTCGAGCATTTGGCCGACCACCGAAGTCGCGTATCGCCTCCCCACCAGCCCGCCAACTCGACAGAAGTCCCTCTGGGGGCCTAGTAGCTAGTGGCAGAGCAGACTGCAGGCGATGGGAGAACCCGTGTCAGGCTCAGAGGCGAACGTCATTACGATGATCGTCCGGCGCTCCGGCGCGACGAACTGAAGCCATGCTGATCTACTCGATGAGCGTCTCGGTGGACGGCTTCATCGCCGATCGCGAGGGCGGGTTCGGGTGGACCGTCCCCAGCGATGAGCTGTTTCGTTTCCACCTCTCGCGGACACGCGAGCTCGACGCCTTTCTGTGCGGCCGCAGGCTCTACGAGACGATGCTGGTGTGGGAGACGGATCCGTCGATGCGCGACGACGAGCTCGGGGCGGCGTTCGCCGACGTCTGGTGCGCGATCCCGAAGGTCGTCTTCAGCCGCACGCTCGACAGCGTCCAGGGCAACGCCCGGCTCGCCGAGGCGTCGGTGGCCGAGGAGGCCGCAGCGGCGATCGACGCGACTGACAAGGACGTCGGGATCGGCGGCGCCGGCCTGGCCGCGGCGGCGATCAAGCTCGGCCTCGTCGACGAGCTGCGCATGTTCCGCTATCCGGTCGTCGTCGGTGGCGGCACGTCCTTCCTGCCGCCGGTCACCGAAGACGTCCCGCTGGACCTGATCGAGACCAGGACGTTCGGCTCGCGCGTGATCTACGAGCGCTACGGGCGAGCCCGCGAGGAGGCGGACTGACCCCGCCGTCCGATCATCAGTGCCTCGCCGGAGCGGGTAGGCGTCCCGTGCCGACGCTCCTCCGTGGGGCCGGGAGCGAGAAAGGCGGGCCGGAGCTGCGTGCGATCGTCTTGCGATCGGCAGGAGTGCCCGCACAGGGCGATCCCCGGCTGATCGGGCGTCTCTCGGCGTTCGGGCGGCCGCGCTCGGGTCGGTCGCACTAGCAGCGAGATTCGCCCCT
>DASZOE010000505.1:0-2344 GCA_035550945.1 Acidimicrobiales bacterium | reverse complement strand
GCCCGTCCCCGTGCCGGTCCCGCTGGCCGCGGCCGTGGTGGCCGGTCCGGCGGCGGTGGTGGTGCCCGTGGCCCCGGGGAGGTCGGGCCCGATGAGCACGACCACGTCGGCGCCCCTCGTGTCGGCGACGGGTGGCGAGTCGAGGGGCTTGACCACGGTTGGCGGCAACCCCAGCGCCTCGGCGACGGCGCGGGCCTCGGGTTCGAAGTCGGCCGCGAACTCGACCGACGTCGCCTCCACGTCCCGGGTGGTGTCGGTGGGCGCCAGCGTGTTGGTGTAGCCCTTCGCCTTGAGCTGGTCGGCGGTCCGGCGGGCCAGGCCGCTGACCTTGCTGCCGTTGGCGGCCAGAACCTTGACGTCGGCCGCCGACCGGAGGGGACGGAGCGTGGTGGGAGGCGACGGGACGGTCGTGGTGTCCTCGGCTGTCGTCGGCGTCTCGATGCGCACGTCGCCGGTGGACACGCCTTCGTCGGTGCGGTTCAGGATGAGGATCCCGAGGGCCACGGCCACGGCCAGGAGCACGATCCCCCTGGTGGTGTTGCCGCCCGGAGCATCGCTGGACCGTCCGCGGGCGCCGGCAGGCCGGCGGCTCACCGGCCGGGGGGCTGGCTGGCCGGACGACCCTCCAGGCGAGCGCGGCGGCGCCGGCTCTGCGACCGGCGCAGGCGGCGGATCACGAGCGGATCGTAGGCGGCCGCGTCGTCCGACGTGGAAAGGGCGCGGAGCAACTCGTAGTAGCGCGTGGTCGACAGATCGAAGCGGTCACGGATGGCGGCCCCCTTCGGGCCGGGCTGGGCCCACCACGAGCGCTCGAAGTCGAGGATCGCCCGATCGCGATCCGACAGTGCCATTGCCGTCAGGCTGCCCGCGTCCGCATGCGAGGTCAAGCATCCCCCTCCCCGGGGTAGATTCGGGTCCCCGGGAGGCCTCGGGCCTCACGCCGGTGTGGCGCAGTCCGGTAGCGCAGGCGACTTGTAATCGTCAGGCCGTCGGTTCGAATCCGACCACCGGCTCGGTACTGCTGGTGGCGGGCACCCGTGTCCTGGGCACCACGCCCGCCACTCGGCGGGACCCAACAGCCCCGCCGACGTGCCTGCCCGCCGGCTCACGCCACGGCTGTGGCGACCTCTTCTCCGTCGCGGGCCTGGAGGTGGGCCTCCAGCTTGCGCTTGATGCGCTGGAGGGCGTTGTCGATCGACTTCACGTGGCGGCCGAGGAGGGCGCTGATCTCCTGGTAGGAACGGCCCTCGACGTAGAGCCGGAGGACGTCGACCTCGAGCCGCGAGAGCATCTCGGCCATCATCGCCCGCAGCTCGGCCATGCTCTCGGACGAGACGACCTCGTCGGCCGGGTCGGGGACCTGGTGGTCGAGCAGGTCGTCGAGAAGGCGGTCGTCGGCGTTGTCCGAAGTCCGCAGCCCCGACAGTGACACGTACTGGTTCAGGGGCTGGTGCTTCTGGCGGGTCGCGGTCTTGATGGCAGTGATGATCTGGCGGGTGACGCAGAGCTCGGCGAAGGCCCGGAACGACGACTCGCGGTCGGGCCGGAAATCGCGCACCGCCTTGAAGAGCCCGATCATCCCCTCCTGCTCGATGTCGTCGCAGTCGGCGCCGACGAGGAAGTAGGTGCGGGCCTTCGAGCGGGCGAAGCGCCGGTAGCGCTCGAGGAGGAGCTCGAGGGCGCCCACGTCGCCCTGGTGGACGAGCGCCACCAGGCGGTCGTCGGTGAGCTGCACCGGCACCACGCCGAAATGAGGCGACACGCACCCTCCTGCTGCAACGAGCTGGTGATCGACGATGACCGGTAGATGACGAATGACTAGAGCGAAGGTGACACTTTGTAGCCACCTGTTCGGCCCTTGTCAACGGGCACGGCGCCGGCGGGTGACCTCGAACAGGGCGAGGGCACCGGCGGCGGCCACGTTGAGCGACGGGATCCTCCCCTGAAGGGGGATCCCGACGAGCACGTCGCACCGCTCCCGGACGAGTCGGGAGAGCCCCCGGCCCTCGGCACCGAGGACCACCACCACGGCCTCGTCGGCAACCGTGAGGTCGTAGAGGCTCTGCGGCGCCCCGGGATCGAGCCCGACCACCCAGACCCCCGACTCCTTCACCCGGGCCAGCGCCGCGGGCAGCCCGCCGACCAGGGCCAGGGGCACGTGTTCCACCGCTCCCGCCGCGGCCTTGGCCACCGCCGGCGTCACGTGCACGGCCCGGTGCCGGGGCAGGACGGCACCCGTCACCCCCGCCCCCTCGGCCGTGCGGAGCAGGCCCCCGAGGTTCTGAGGGTCGGTCACGCCGTCGAGAGCGAGCAGGAACGGCGGCTGCGAGGCGGCGTGGCAGAG
>DASZOE010000504.1:0-13311 GCA_035550945.1 Acidimicrobiales bacterium | reverse complement strand
CACGCCGCCGAGGCGCCCGACCTGGCCATCGCCCACTGCCGGCCGCGCGCCCGGGTGGCTGAGGGGGCGGCGGCCAGGGCCGCGGGCGCCACGGCCATGATCGACGTCTCCGACGGTCTGGCCCTCGACGTGCGCCGCCTGGCCGGCGCCTCGCAGGTGGGCGTGGTGCTCGACCACATCCCCGTGGCCATGGGCGTCACCCGGGTCAGCGACGACGCCGAGACGGTGGCCCTGGCCGGGGGCGAGGACTACGAGCTGGTGTTCAGCGCGCCCGACCCCGCCCGGATGGACGCCGCCTTCGCCGAGGCCGGACTGGCTGCGCCCCTCCGCATCGGCCGCTGCACCGACGACCCGACCGAGCGCCGCCTGCGCGACGGCGTGCTCCCTGCCGTGGGCTACGTGCATTGAGGCGGCCGGTCGCGCTGACCATTGCCGGGACCGACTCCGGCGGAGGCGCGGGCGTGCCCGCCGACCTCAAGACCTTCGAGGCCCACGGCCTGTGGGGGGCGTGTGCGATCACGGCGGTGACGGCCCAGAACACCCTCGGCGTGCACGCCGCCGAGGCGCTGTCGCCCGAGCTGGTCCGGGTCCAGATCGGGGCGGTGGCGTCGGACCTCGGCGTGGCCGCGGCCAAGACGGGGATGCTGGCCAACGCGGCGGTGGCCGAGGCGGTGGTCGACGCCGTCCGGGACTTCGGGATCCGCCCTCTCGTGGTCGACCCCGTCGTCGTCTCCACCACCGGTGACCGCCTCCTCGACGCCGACGGCCTGCAGTTCCTCCGGGAGAACCTCCTCCCCCTGGCCACGGTGCTCACCCCGAACATGGCCGAGGCCGCGGCCCTGCTCGGCGGTGGCGACGTGACCGACCGCCGGTCCATGGCCGAGGCCGCCACCGCCCTGGTGGCGCTGGGGTCGGGGCTGGTGCTGGTCACCGGCGGTCATCTGGCCGGCGACTCCTCGCCCGACTGCCTGGCCGTGGCGGGGGAGGAGCCGGTGTGGCTCGAGGGCCGCCGGGTCGAGTCCGCCGGCACCCATGGCAGCGGCTGCGTGCTGTCGGCCGCCCTCTGCGCCGAGCTGGCCCGGGGGATGGAGCCGGCCGACGCCTGCGTGGCGGCCAAGCACTTCGCCGAGCGGGCCATCGCCGGCGGAGTGCAGCCGGGCGCCGGGACGGGCGCGGTCGACCCCGGCTGGGAGAGGTGGGTGGCGGGCCCCTTAGGGGGGAACCGCTAGCTGGCGGGGACGCGGCGGGTGGGCTTGGTGACCTTGCCCGCCTTGATGCACGAGGTGCACACCGACAGGCGCCGGGGCGCGCCGTCGACGACCGCCCGCACCCGCTGGATGTTGGGGTTCCAGCGCCTCGGATTGCGCTTGTGGGAGTGGCTGATGCTCATCCCGAAGGACGGCTTCTTCCCACAGACCTCGCACACCGCTGCCATGGGTTCGAGGCTACACGCCGCCGCAGCAGCCCCGGACCGGAGGCGGCACGGCGTTGCCACGCAGACGGCACGGCGTTCGTCACGCGGACGGGCTCCGTTACCATTCCGTCCGTGGAGGTGCTGGACCGCCTGGGGGCCGAGCACCTGCGGTCCGTGGTCGTCGCCTACCGCGACGCCCTGCGGGCGCACCAGGCCGCCCTCAACAGCCTCAACGTCTATCCCGTCCCCGACGGGGACACCGGCACGAACATGGCCCTCACCCTCGAGTCGGTCGTCGCCGAGCTCGACGGGGCCCCCGCCGCGCCTGCACCGCGTTCGGGCACGCAGCCGGCGCGGCCCGAACGCATCGACATGGGCGAGATCTGCCGCGCCATCAGTCACGGGTCGCTCATGGGCGCCCGCGGCAACTCGGGCGTGATCCTGTCCCAGCTCCTCCGGGGCCTCACCGACGGGATGAAGGACGTCGACAGCGTCGACGGACCCCGCCTGGCCGACGCCCTGGACGCGGCCAGCCAGGCCGCCTACCGGGCCGTCCTCCGTCCCGTCGAGGGAACGATCCTCACCGTCGCCCGGGAGGCGGCCGAGGCCGCCGTCGCGCGCCGCGACGGCGAGCTGGTCGAGGTGCTGGACGCGGCCGCCGAGGCGGGGCGCGCCGCCCTCGAGCGCACGCCCGAGCTCCTGGCCGTGCTGGCCGAGGCGGGCGTGGTCGACGCTGGGGGCGCCGGCTTCGTCCTCCTCCTCGACGTCCTCCTGCACGTCACCGCCGGCCGACCCGTCCCCGAGCAGGCGGTCACCGAGGAGACGGCCGAGGCACCGGCCTTCCTGTCGCGCCAGGCGGCGCACGACGTGGCCGAGCGCGGCGGGAACGGCGAGGGTGGAGGCGGCGGACCCCGCTACGAGGTGATGTTCCTCCTCGACGGCCCCGAGGACGCCGTCGAAGGGATGAAGCAGGTCTGGGGCGACCTCGGCGACTCCATCGTCGTGGTGGGGGGCGACGGCACGTGGAACTGCCACGTCCACACCGACGACATCGGTGCCGCCATCGAGGCGGGTGTAGAGGCCGGGAGGCCGTACCGGATACGGGTCACCGACCTGCACGAGCAGGTCGAGGAGCTCTGCCACCGAGACGACCACCCGTCGCCGCCGACGGCAGGCGAGGCGGGACGGCGCCAGGTCGAGGCCCCCGTGGCAACGGCGGTGGTGGCGGTGGCCGCGGGCGAGGGCGTCGAGCGGATCCTGCGGTCGCTGGGGGTCCAGCGGGTGGTCACCGGCGGCCAGTCGGCGAACCCGTCCACGGCCGAGCTGCTCGCCGCGGTCGACGGCGCGCCGGGCAAGGAGGTCGTCCTCCTCCCCAACAACAAGAACGTGGTCCCGGTGGCCGAGCAGGTGACGGGCGTGACCAGCCGGCCCGTCCGGGTGCTGCCCACCGTCAACGTGAGCCAGGCGTTCGCCGCCCTGCTCGCCTACGACGCCGACGCCGACGCCGAGGCCAACGTCCGGGCCATGACCGAGGCGGTGGCCGGCGTGTCCACCGGCGAGGTCACCCAGGCGGTGCGGGAGGCCACCACAGCCGCCGGGCCGGTGCGGAAGGGCGACTGGCTGGGGGTGACGGCCCAGGGCATCGCCGTGGTCGAGCCGGACCCGGCCGACGCCGCCTGTGCCCTGCTCGACCGCCTCGTCTCCGACGGCCACGAGATCGTCACCCTGGTCGAGGGGGGGCCGGCCACGGCCGAGACCACCCGCCGCATCACCGAGTGGCTGGGCGCCAACCGCCCGGGCGTCGAGGTCGAGGTCCATCCGGGCGGCCAGCCCCTCAGCGCGTACCTCCTGAGCTGCGAGTGAGGGTCGCGCCGCCACGGCGTTCGGGCCCCGCAGGCGGGTGAGCCGGCGCCTCTCCCAGCTCGCGCAGCTCCCGGTCACGGTGCTCGCCGGGGTCGGCCCCAAGAAGGCCGAGGCTCTGGAGGCCATGGAGATCCGCAGCGTGCTCGACCTGCTCACCCACTACCCCCGGCGCTACCTCGACCGCACCCGCCAGGCGTCGATCCGGGAGCTGAAGGTCGGCGAGGAGGCCCAGGTCCTGGCCACGGTCAAGCGGGTGCAGTCCCGGCGTACCCGGCAGGGCCGGGCCTTGGTCGAGGTCGACGTCTTCGACGGTTCGAGCTATCTGCACTGCGTCTTCTTCAACCAGCCCTGGCGGGCCCGCCAGCTCACGGCCGGGACCCAGGCGGTTCTCTTCGGCAAGCTCGAGGTGTACCGGGGCCGGCGCCAGATGAACAACCCGGTCGTCGACCTCATCGGCGACCGCACGGGGCGCATCGTGCCCGTCTATCCCCAGTCGGAGAAGGGGCCGCCCACGTGGGAGCTGGCCGCCCTGGTCGAGGAGGCGCTCGATCGGGCGGGCGAGTTCGCCGACCCCCTGCCCGACGACTGGCGCGACCGCCTCGACCTGGTCGACCGGTCCTGGGCCATGCCCCACATCCACAACCCGGAGTCTCTGGCGGCCGCCGAGGCGGCCCGCCGCCGGCTCGTGGTGGACGAGCTCCTCCGCCTCCAGCTCGCCCTCGTCATGCGCAAGCGGGCCGTGGAGCGGGAGTCCAAGGGCATCCGCCACGTCGTCGAGGGGGACCTCGTCGGGCGCTTCCACGCCGCGCTCCCCTTCGTCCTCACCGGGGCGCAGCGCCGGGCCGTCGCCGAGATCGCCGCCGACCTGGCCGGGCCCCATCCCATGCACCGCCTCCTCCAGGGCGACGTGGGGTCCGGCAAGACGCTGGTCGCGGTCTCGGCCCTGCTCATGGGCGTCCAGGGCGGGTACCAGGGCGCCCTCATGGCGCCCACCGAGGTCCTGGCCGAGCAGCACGGGCTCGGTGTGCGCGAGCTGCTGGGGGCGCTCACCGTCCCCGACGAGTCCACCCTCACCGGCGACCGGCCACTGCGGGTGGAGCTGCTCACCAACCGGACCCCGGGGAGAGAGCGGGCCCGCGTCCTCGCCGGGCTGGCCGACGGCGGCGTCGACCTGTTGGTCGGCACCCACGCCCTGCTCGAGGAGCGCGTCGGCTTCCGGGCCCTGGGGGTGGTGGTGATCGACGAGCAGCACCGCTTCGGCGTCGAGCAGCGGGCCGCCCTCCGGGGCAAGGGCGACGCTCCCGACGTCCTGGTGATGACGGCCACCCCGATCCCCCGCACCGCAGCCATGACGGTCTACGGCGACCTGGACGTGACCGTGCTCGACGAGCTGCCCCCCGGGCGCTCCCCCGTGGAGACGCGCTGGCTGCGGGGCCCGCTGGAGGAGGCCGAGGCCCACGCCCGGGTGGCCGAGGAGGTGGCCGCCGGCCGCCAGGCCTACGTCGTCTGCCCCCTGGTCGAGGAGTCCGAGCGCATCCAGGCCCGCTCCGCCACCGAGGAGCACGCCCGGCTGGCGTCCGAGGTCTGGCCCGACCTCCGCCTGGGCCTGCTCCACGGGCAGATGCCCTCCCGGGACAAGGAGGCGGTCATGTCCGCGTTCCGCGACCGCCTCCTCGACGTCCTGGTGGCCACCACCGTCATCGAGGTCGGCGTCGACGTCCCCAACGCCACGGTGATGCTGGTGGAGGACGCCGACCGCTTCGGCATGGCCCAGCTCCACCAGCTCCGGGGCCGGGTGGGCCGGGGGTCGGACCGGTCGTGGTGCTACCTGCTGGGTCCGGCCGAGACGCCGGAGTCGGAGCAGCGGCTGGCCGCCCTCGAGCGGACCACGGACGGCTTCGAGCTGGCCGAGGTGGACCTCGAGATTCGGGGTGAGGGCACCGTGTTGGGCACCCGCCAAAAGGGCCGCAGCGACCTCAAGCTGGCCTCCCTCCGGCGGGACAAGGACTGGGTGGCCCGGGCCCGGGAGGTCGCCTTCGCCATGGTCGACGACGACCCCACCCTGGTCCGCCACGATCTCCTCCGGGAGGAGGTGGGCCTCCTCGTGGACCCCGAGGAGGCCGAGTTCCTGTTCAAGAGCTGAGGCCCCGTACCGGAGGTCGGGCGGGGGCGGCCCTCGGTCTGGCACCTCGGCAAGCGTGGCGAGCGCGGCCGAGCACCGCCCGGGGCCCGGTTACACGCCGGGCCGATCCATCTCGGCCAGCCGGCCCGGGAAGTCCGTCGACGTCGTGGCCGTGCTCGACGGGTCGGGGTCGCGCCGGACGAGCTTCTCCCGGCGGCACTGCGGACACCACGGCTCCGTCCGCCGCTCGTCTCCCCGCACGTACTTCACCTTCCGCACGTCGCGCCTCGACCCACAGCGGACGCATCGCTTCATCCTGCCGAGAGGGGACATCGCGACATTCTGCCCGAATGGGACGGAAGAGTGGGAAATGGCCGGGGAGGGGCGAAACCACGAATGGAGCCCGTCGTCAGTTCTGCACGTTCCGTCCTCCCCGGACATGTCGCTAACTGTCGGCTGGCCCGGGGAGGACGTCCTCGGGAGCTCGCCGCCCGACCTCGTACAGTTCCGCCGTGCGAGCCGCGACCATCGTCGACGGCCCGGTTCCGGCCCCTGCCCTGAACGGGGCCGACGCCCGCGACGACCGGTGGGCGGTGGGCGGGAAGCCGGGCAAGGTCGTCCACCTCGCGGACGGCGACCCATGAGGATCGTGGCCGGGACCGCCGGGGGCCGGCGTCTGCAGGTGCCGGCCGGGCGCAAGCTGCGCCCGACGAGCGAGCGGGTGCGGGAGGCCGTCTTCTCGTCGCTCACCAGCCAGGGGGCCGTCGCCGGGGCGCGCGTCGTCGACCTCTTCGCGGGGACGGGGGCCCTGGGCCTCGAGGCCCTGTCCCGGGGGGCGAGGGAGGCCACCTTCGTGGAGGCCGACCCCGCCGCGGTCGCCGCCATCCGGGCCAACCTGACCGCCACCGGGCTGGCCGGGGGCAGGGTTGTCGTCGCCGACGCTCTGCGCTTCCTTGCCGACCCGGGGGGCGACTTCGACCTGGCCTTCGTCGACCCGCCCTACGCCTTCGCCGCCTGGCCCGACGTCCTCGGGTCGCTACGCGCCACTGTCGCGGTCCTGGAGTCGCGGCGGCCCGTCGACCCCGGCCCGGGCTGGGAGGTCACCCGCTCAGCGCGCTACGGCGACACCGCGGTCACCGTCGTCCGCCGCAGCGGCTGACGCCCGCCGGCCCGGCCTCACCATCGCCTCGGGGCGGAAGTACGGTGGGGCCCGACCAGCCCCCTCCCGAGCCAGAGAGGCAGACAGGCACCCCCGTGGCCATCGCCCTGATCCCGGGCACGTTCGATCCGGTGACGTTCGGTCACCTCGACATCATCGAGCGCGCCGCCCGCCAGTTCGACGGCGTGGTGGTGGCGATCGTGGCCTCGCCGGGCAAGCCGGGTGTGCTGTTCGACGCCGAGGAGCGGCGGCTGATGCTCGCCGAGGTCACCACCTCGCTCCCGAGCGTGGAGGTGGAGGTCTTCGGCGGCCTCCTGGCCGACTACGCGCTCAGCCGGGGGGCGGCCGCCATCGTCAAGGGCCTCCGGGCCGTCTCCGACTTCGACTACGAGCTGCAGATGGCCCAGATGAACTACCGCCTCTCGAGAGTGGAGACGTTCTTCATGCCCACCGCCCCCGAGCACTCGTTCCTGTCTTCCAGCCTCGTCCGGGAGGTGGCGCGCTACGGCGGCGAGGTCTCCTCCATGGTGCCCCCCGAGGTGGCCCGCCGACTCAAGGAGCGCTTCGCGTCATGACCACTGCCGACCGACACGCCGAGCGGGTGACCGAGGCGGGCGACGCCGAGCTGCTCCTCCGGCGGGTGCTCGACCTGGTCAACGCCGCGCCCAAGATGCCCCTGTCCTCCACCGTGCGGCTGGAGAAGGACGAGGTCGTCGAGCTCCTGGAGGAGGCCGTCAGCCGCCTGCCCGACGAGCTGCGCCAGGCTCGCTGGCTCCTCAAGGAGCGGGAGGAGTACCTGGCCAAGGTCCAGCGGGAGGCGGACGACATCCTGGCCGCGGCCCGCGAGCGGGCCGAGCGCATCGTGCAGCGCACCGAGCTGGTGCGCGAGGCCCAGCGCCTCTCCCGCCGGATCCTCGAGGAGGCCCAGGACGAGGCCCGCCGCCTGCGCCACGAGGCCGAGGACTACTGCGACCAGAAGCTGGCCGCCTTCGAGATCGTCCTCGAGCGGACCATGAAGACCGTGCAGTCGGGCCGGGAGAAGCTCCAGGTGACTCCTGCCCCCACCCCGGGGCCCACCGATGCGGGCATTCCCGACGCCGACCTCGAGAACAGCGGGGAAGTCTTCTTCGACCAGGACCACGGCTGACGCCACCCCACACCCCGACGGAGAGACAGCCCCCGACGGGAAGACAGCCACGACGGGAGGAAAGCTAGGAGCGATATGGCGGCTCGGCCCTTCCTCGTCCACGTCGCCGATCTCGTCGGCCGCCCCGGCGCCCACCGCCGGGAGCGGGTGAGCGGTTCCCTCGGCGGCCTCCGGGTCGTCGACGCCTCGGTGCCCCCGGACGCCGAGGTCCTCGTCGACACCCTGCTCGAGTGGGTCTCCGACGGCGTGCTCGCCACGGGGACGGCCTCGGCGCCGTGGGTCGGGGAGTGCCGGCGCTGCCTCGGCCCGGTGGCCGGTGACCTGTCGGTGGGCTTCCGGGAGCTCTTCTCGCCGAGCGTCGAGGAGGGAGACGGCTATCCCTTCCGGGGCGAGCAGATCGACCTCGGCCCCCTCGCCCGCGAGACCCTCCTGCTCGAGCTGCCCCTGGCCCCGCTCTGCGCCGACGACTGCCAGGGCCTCTGCCCCACGTGCGGCGCCGACCTCAACGAGGGCCAGTGCCAGTGCGCGCCCGAGGACGTCGACCCCCGATGGGCGGCGCTCGACGTCCTGCGGGGCGACCTCGGCGAGTAACCGGGAGGGCTCCGGCAGCCTCCGGAACGGCAGGCGCAGGGCTCGGGCTAGATTCGTCGGCACGATGGCTGTCCCGAAGAAGAAGACCTCCAAGGCGAAGAGCCGCAGCCGGCGAGCGTCGGCGTGGCGGCTCGGCCCGCCGCCGCGGAGCGAGTGCCCGCAGTGCCACCGGGCCAAGCTGCCTCACGTGGTCTGTCCCAACTGCGGTTGGTACGGCGGCCGCCAGGCCATCGACGTCGAGTAGTCAGCTGAGCCTGCCCATCGCGGTCGACGCCATGGGGGGCGACCGCGCCCCGGGCGAGATCGTGGCCGGCGCCCGCCGAGCCGTCGACGAGTTCGGGATCGACGTGGTCCTGGTGGGCCCGCCCGACGCCCTCGGCGACGTCGGGGGGATCGACGTGCTGCCCGCCTCCGACGTCATCGACATGCACGACGACCCGGCCAGCGCCGTGCGCCGCAAGAAGGACGCGTCGATGGTGCGGGCCGCCGAGGCGGTGCGTGACGGCCGGGCCGCGGCCATGGTCAGCGCCGGCAACACCGGGGCGGTGATGGCCAGCGCCCTGTTGCGCATGGGCCGGATCGCCAAGGTGCAGCGCCCGGCCATCGCCACGCCGCTGCCCGTGCCCGGGTCCACGCCGACCCTCCTGCTCGACTGCGGCGCCAACGCCGAGTGCACGGCGCCGTGGCTGGTGCAGTTCGCCCAGATGGGGTCGGTGTTCTCGACCGAGCGCTTCGGGGTCGCCGAGCCGCGGGTCGCGCTGCTCTCCATCGGGGAGGAGCCCACCAAGGGGACGGCGGTGGTCAAGGAGGCCCACGCCCTGCTCTCCGAGCCGGGGTGCCTGAGCTCGGGCAAGTTCATCGGCAACGTCGAGGGCCGGGACGTCCTCACCGAGGCGGTCGACGTGGTCGTCACCGACGGGTTCACGGGCAACGTCGTCCTCAAGACCCTCGAGGGCTGCGTCACGTTCCTGGTGGACACCTTCCTCGCCACCATCACCTCCACCGAGGAGGCCCGCGACGCCACGAATGCCCTGATGCCGGTTCTCATCCCCCTCAACGAGCAGCTCGACCCCGAGACCTACGGCGGGGCCATGCTCCTGGGCGTCGACGGCGTCTGCATCATCAGCCACGGGTCCTCGTCGGCCAAGGCCGTGGTCAACGCCGTGCGGGTGGCGCGGGAGATGGTCGACGCCAACCTCGTCGAGCACCTGGGCGCCGCCGTCCGGCGCTGACCGGGGGGCGAACCCTCCGGCCCCGCTTGTTCACGAGCGCACAAGCGGCGCCACCACTAGAATCCGCGGCGTCCCCATCCCCGCCGCAGCCCGAGGAGCGTGCCTTCTGTCCCCCGACACCGACCTGGAGCGAGGGCCCCTCGGGCGTCAGGAGGTCCTCGACCTCATCCGCGACCGCCTGGCCGACATCCTCGAGATCGATCCCGACGCCATCGCGGAGGGCGCGTCGTTCAGCGACGACCTCGACGCCGACTCCCTGGCCCTCATCGAGCTGGTCGAGGCCCTCGAGGAGGAGCTCGGCTCGCGCAACGCCGGGTTCCGCATCGACGACGAGGACCTGGAGGACCTGAAGACGGTGCGCGACGCCGTCGACTACGTGGTGGCACGCACCGGCGGGACGTCCTCGTCCTGAGCGAACTCCCCGGGACGGACGCTCTGGTCGAGCGCCTGGGCCGGCAGTTCGCCGACCCGGAGCTCCTGGCGCGGGCCATGGCCCACCGCTCGTGGTGCGCGGAGACGTCAGACGTCGAGTCCAACGAACGCCTGGAGTTCCTGGGCGACGCCGTGCTCGGCCTGGTCGTCACCGACCACGTCTACCGGACGTACCCCGACCTCCCCGAGGGGCAGCTGGCCCAGGTGCGCGCCGCGGTGGTCAACGCCGGAGCCCTGGCCGAGGTCGCCGACCAGCTGGGGCTCGGCCACTACCTGCTCCTCGGCCGAGGCGAGGACGCCTCCGGCGGCCGGGAGAAGCCGTCGATCCTGGCCGACGCCATGGAGGCGGTCATCGGCGCCGTGTACCTGGACGGGGGGTGGGGGGCGGCCGCCGCCCTGGTGATGGCGCTGCTGGGCGAGCGCATCGCCGAGGCCGCTGCCGGCCCCGGTGGCCACGACTTCAAGACGCGACTCCAGGAGCTCGCCGCTCGACGCTTCGACGAGCTGCCCCGCTACCGGGTCGAGGGTGAGGGCCCCGACCACGCCAAGCGCTTCTCGGCCACCGTCTACCTTGCCGGCGAGCCGGCGGGGACGGGGGAGGGCCGGTCCAAGAAGCAGGCCGAGCAGGCCGCGGCCCGGATGGCGTGGCAGAGGCTGTCGGCCGGCCTCGAGCCGGCAGCTCCCGACGACGGGCTGGGGCAACCGTCTCCCGCCGGCACCGGTGCCTGAGCTTCCCGAGGTCGAGACCCTCAAGCGCGACCTCGACCGGGAGGTCGTGGGCAAGCGCGTCAAGACGGTGGAGGTCTCGGGCATGCGCTCGATCCGGCGCCACCCGAACAAGAAGCACTTCATCGCCAAGCTCGAGGGTCGCAAGATCGACGGCGTCGAGCGCAAGGGCAAGTACCTGCTGTTCAAGCTGGACGGCGGCGACGTCCTGGTGGCCCCCCTGGGCATGAGCGGCCAGCTCCTGCGGGCCAAGGGGTCGAAGGAGCCGGTCGACAAGCACACCCACGTGGTCTTCACCTTCACCCAGGGCGGCCAGCTCCGCTTCGTCGACCCCCGCACCTTCGGCGAGCTGTTCGTGACCACGCCCGACGAGCTCGAGGCCCAGGTGCCCGAGCTGGCCCACCTCGGCTTCGACCCGGTCGACGACATGATGTCGTGGACCCGCTTCGGGGAGCTGCTGACCGTGCGCAAGGCCAAGCTCAAGGTCCTGTTCATGGACCAGAAATTCGTGGCCGGCATCGGCAACATCTACAGCGACGAGATCCTGTTCGCGGCCGGGCTGCGCTACGACCGCTCGTCCGACAGCCTCTCGTCCCAGGAGGTGCGTCGCCTCTACCGGGCCATGGTCGAGACCCTCCAGGAGGCCATCAAGCACCGGGGTTCCTCGCTGGCCGACCAGCAGTACCGCGACCTGTTCGGCGAGCCCGGCGAGTACCAGACCCTCCACAAGGTCTACGACCGCGAGGGTCAGGCCTGTCGGCGCTGCCGCAGCACCATCGTGCGGGTGAAGGTGAACGGCCGCTCTTCGTACCTCTGCCCCCAGTGCCAGGTCTGACGGCCCGACTCGCGCCACTGCCCGTCTGAGCGGGAGGGGGATGCTCGCGCCGGGGCCCGCCTGAGCCGCCCCCGCCATCCACCGGCGCCGCCGGGGCCGTCACTAGCCTCGACCGTCGTGTTCCTGAGGTCGCTGACCCTCAAGGGGTTCAAGTCGTTCGCCGAGACCACGACGCTCGAGTTCGAGCCCGGCGTCACCGTCGTGGTGGGCCCCAACGGCAGCGGCAAGTCGAACCTGGTCGACGCCGTGGCCTGGGTGCTGGGCGCCCAGGGGCCCCGCACCGTGCGATCGGGGCGGATGGACGACGTGATCTTCGCCGGCAGCGGCCAGCGGTCGCCCCTGGGCCGGGCCGAGGTCACCCTCACCATCGACAACTCGGCCGGGCTCCTGCCCATCGAGTTCTCCGAGGTCACCGTCACCCGCACGCTGTTCCGGTCGTCGGGCGAGAGCGAGTACGCCCTCAACGGCGTGCCCTGCCGCCTGCTCGACGTCCAGGAGCTCCTTTCCGACACGGGCGTGGGTCGCCAGCAACACGTGATCGTCTCCCAGGGCAACCTCGACGCAGTCCTCGACGCCCGCCCCGAGGACCGTCGGCTGATCGTGGAGGAGGCGGCCGGCATCCTCAAGTTCCGCCGGCGCAAGGAGAAGGCCCAGCGCCGGCTGGAGGCCACCGAGGCCAACCTCCTCCGCCTCGGCGACCTCCTCAAGGAGGTGCGCCGCCAGCTCCGGCCCCTCGAGCGCCAGGCGGAGGCGGCCCGGCGCCACGGCGAGCTGGCCGCCGAGCTGCGGGCCCTGCGCCTGCACGTCGCCGGCCGCCGCATCGCCGGTCTGCGGGCCCGGGTGGAGGCCGGCGCCCGGTCGCGGGCCGCGGTGGCCGCCGAGGAGTCGGCGCTCCGCCACGACCTGGCCGAGCTCGACACGGCCATCGTCGGGGCAGAGTCGTGGCTGACGGCGATGGGGGGGTCGGGCCTCGAGGAGGTCCTCGGCCGCCTCGAGGCCCTGTTCGAGCGGGCCCGGGGCCTGGCCGCGGTCGTGGCCGAGCGTCGCCGCTCGATCGCCCGTGACCGGGAGACGGCCGTCGACTCCACCGTGGTCGCCTCTCTGGAGGTCGACGCCGCGGCCCTGGGCGCCGAGCTCGAGGAGGTGGAGGCGGCAACCCTCGCCCTCGCCCCCGATCTGGCCCACCTGGCCACCGCCGAGGCCGAGCTCGCCCGCGACCGGGACGCCCTCGACGTGCGGGGGGCCCAGGCGGGCCGCCCCAGCGGCCGGGCCGCCGAGGCGCGCGGCGAGCTGGCCGCCCTGCGGGCCGCGGCCGACCGCGACCGGGCCGAGCGGGCCCGCCTGGAGAACCGTCTGGCCGCCCTCGAGGCCGAGGTCGAGGTCCTGGCCGTGGACGCCGCCGCCCGGTGGGCCGACCTCGGGGAATCCGACGCACTGCGCCACCGCCTGGCCGCCGCCGTCGACGACGCCACCGCCGACCGGGACGCGGCCGCCGCCGAGGTGGCGGGGGCGGAGGCGGCCCGGGCCGAGGCCGAGGGCGAGGCCGCGGTGTGGCGGGCCCGCACCGACGCCCTGGCCGACGCCGTCAACCACACCCGGCCCGACCCCTCGCCCCTCACCGACCTCGACGGCGTCGTAGGGACGCTCGTCGAGATGGTCGAGGTCGATCCCGGCTGGGAGGCGGCCGTCGAGGCGGCCGCGGCCGACGCCCTCGCCACGGTGGGGGTCGAGGGCGTGGAGGCGGCCCGGGCCGTGCTCGCCGCCCGTCACCCCGAGGCCGGTCCCCGCGC
>DASZOE010000503.1:0-2117 GCA_035550945.1 Acidimicrobiales bacterium | reverse complement strand
GATCCACTACGTCTACGGATGCAGCGAGAACTTCACCACCCAGACCACCGACCGGGACGACATCCTCGCCGGCTCGGTTGGGAGCGAGGTGTTCGAGGCCCCGCCCGGGGAGCCGCCCGACGGGACCATCCGGGTGGTGCGCCCGGACGACCACACCCCCCTCCCGGCGGGCGAGGTTGGCGAGCTCGCCTTCGGCGCCCGCGGCCCCGTGCACTACTGGAAGGCCCCGGACGCCGCCACCGACGGGTGGTACTACACCGGCGACCTGGGGCGCATCGACGAGGAGGGGCGGGTCTACGTCCTCGGACGGATCAAGGAGCTGGTCAACCGGGGGGGCCTGAAGGTGTCGCCCACCGAGATCGAGACCGCGGTCGGGCGCCATCCCGCCGTCGCCGACGCCGCGGTGGTGGCGACCCCGGACCCCGTCCTGGGCGAGGCGATCTGCGCCTGCATCGTCCCCGCCGGCGACGAGCGCCCCGACCTGGAGGCCCTGCGCACGTTCCTGAGCGGGTCCCTGGCCCGCCACAAGCTCCCCGACGAGCTGGCCGTCGTCACCGCCATCCCCCGCACCAAGATCGGCAAGGTCGACCGCCCCGCCCTTCTCGCCGCCGTGGCCGCCGGAGGGGGGCCGGCCGAGCGCCTGCGCCCCCGGTGACCGCTCCCTCCCCACCCCCGCTCTCCGTCGACTCCCTCCTCGAGGAGGCCGAGGCCCGGTCCGGGCTGGCGGACTGGGGCGACCGCGACTTCGCCGGTGCCCTCGGGCTCCTCCTGCGCTCGTGCCGGGAGACGGCCGCCCTCAACCCGGTGGGCGAGACGGTCCTGCACAAGGTGGTCCTGCGTCACCTCCGGAACCGCCTGTACCTCCGGGCCCACCTCGCCGCCGAGCCCGGGAGGCAGCGGCCGGCCGTCGAGGCCCCGCTCGTGATCACCGGCCTCCCCCGGACAGGGACGACCCTCCTCCACAACCTGCTGGCCCTCGACCCCGCCCACCGGGTCCTGCGGTTCTGGGAGGCGCTGCACCCCGTCCCGCCCGGTCCGGCCCGGGGGACCACCGAGGAGGGCCTGGTGGCCGCGGCCGAGGCGTGGCTCGAGCGGCTGTACGCCCTCACCCCCCGGTTCCGGGCCATCCACGGGGCGACGGCGCGGGGTCCGGAGGAGTGTGACGCCCTCCTCCAGAACTCCTTCGCCAGCCAGCACTTCGACGACATGTTCCGGGCCCACGCCTACTCGGACTGGCTCAACTCCGCGCCGCTGACCGCCGAGTACGCGTACTACGTCGGCCAGCTGGCGGTACTGACCAGGCCCGAGGACGCGGGGCGGCGCTGGGTGCTCAAGTCGCCCAGCCACCTCGGCTACCTGGAGACGGTGCGGTCCGCGCTTCCCGGCGCGGTCGTCGTCCACTGTCACCGCGACCCGTGCCAGGCGGTGGCCTCCTACGCCAGCCTGGTGCTCGCCGTCCGGGAGCCCAACAGCGACGCCGTGTCCCCCGCCGAGGTCGGCCGCCACGCCCTCCGGCGCAGCGCCCTCGCCATGCAGCGGGCCTTGGCAGCGCGGGAGGCGGCCGGCGACGAGGGGTTCGTCGACGTCGCCTACACCGACCTCGCGGCCGACCCCCTCGGCACCGTCCGGGCGCTCTACCACCGCCTGGGCCTCGCCCTGGACGACGGCACCTCGGCGGCGATGGCCGCCTGGTTGAGCGAGAACCCCCGGCACCAGCACGGGGCCCACCGCTACTCCCTCGAGCAGTTCGGCCTCACCTCCGCGGCCGTCCGGGACCGCTTCGCCGCCTACACGGAGCGCCTTTCCGTCCGCTAGCTGCACGCCGCGAGTATTCGACGACACGCTTACTCACGAATCGTGTGTGTAAAATACCGGCCGGCGGGGGCTTCTCGGCCTCGCGGGGGAGGACACGCGTGAACGGAATTCTGGAGCGCTTCTCGCGCACGCGGCGGGCTCGGGCCGGTCGCCTGCTCGTCGCCGCGGCCATGGTCCTCGGCGTGCTCGTCGTCACCTCGAAGCCGTCGCTGGCCGTGGAGTTCTGCAACACGACCCCGATCATCGGGGACGTGGGTGAGCCGACCGCGGAGGGTCCCGGCTTCCCGGCCAACCCCTACCCC
>DASZOE010000502.1:0-4118 GCA_035550945.1 Acidimicrobiales bacterium | reverse complement strand
GAGGAGATCCCGATGGAGGACATCCGGCGGGTGATCGACGTGAACCTCCACGGCTACGTGCACGGCGCCCGCGCCGTCCTCCCGGTGTTCCGGAAGCAGGGAAGCGGGGTCCTCGTCAACGTTGGCTCGGTCGTGTCGCGCGTGACGCTGCCCTACGCCGCTCCGTACGTGATGGCGAAGCACGCCGTCCGGGGCCTCGCTGCCGTCATCCGTCAGGAGCTGGCGGCCGACGGGGTCAAGGGGGTCCGTGTGTCCACCGTCATGCCCGCGACGATCGACACCCCCTTCTTCGAGCACTCGGCGAACTACCTGGGCCGGGCGGTCAGGGCGATGCCGCCCGTCTACACCCCCGAGAGGGTGGCCCGCGCCATCGTGAACTGCGCCCGGTCCCCCCGACGCGAGGTCTTCGTCGGCAACGCCGCCAGGGCGATGGTCCGGCAGCACGCCCTCATGCCGGGGACCACGGAACGGGTGGTCGCGGCGGTGGCCAAACGCTGCCTGCTCTTCCGGGGGAGACGCGAGGCACCGACGCCGGGCAGCCTCTACGAGCCGTTCCCCGCCGACGACGGCGTACATGGGCACTGGCACGGGCGGCGCCGCACCGCCCTGCGGCGCCTGGGGACCGTCGGGCTGGCGGTCGCCGGGGTGGCGCTGGCGAGGCGCGACTCCCGGGGCTGACCCACCGCCGCTTCCGGCCGGTCAGCCCAGAGACGGTGGTGCCGACGGCCTCGTGGAGGACGCCGGCCACGTGGGGCCGATCGGCGGGCGACACCGTGGCAAGGCTGCAGAAGGACCGCCGGGCGACGGCCTCGAGGGCGGCGTCGGAGTGGGCCGGGCGGTGGTGGTGGTCGTTGTCGTCATGGCCCCTGACCCGCCGCTTCGCTGCGGTGGGAGCCCCTTCGCCCTCAGCACCGCCTTCAAGCGGGTGTACGGCGTGAGCCCCGAGGAGCACCGGGCCCGGGCCACCGGGCCCTGATCAACCGGCCCGCCGGGCCGTGATCAACCACGCCGACGAGGCCAGGACCACGCCTTCGTCGCTCTGGTGGGCGGCGAGCACGGCGTACAGGTCGTCGAGCGCCCGCTGCCGGGCGGTCTGGTCGAGGTCCTGGGTGAGGCCCTTGACGATGCCCATGGTTCGCACGAAGGCGAAGGCGTGGTCGGCGTCGACGCCGAAGGTGACGGGCTCGTCGACGGACTCGAGGTCAACGGCCTCGAAGCCGGCCTCGTCGAGGATCCGCCGCACGTGGTCGCCGTCGACGAGCTGGAAGGGGCCGGGGACGCCGGGCTGCGGCTCGGGCAGGGAGCGACCCATGGCCAGCGTCGAGCGGAGGGCGGTGACCCACTCGTTGCGCGCCAGGTCCCGCCAGGTGAGGACGGCGAGCCCGCCGCCGGGGCCGAGGGCCCGGCCGACGTTGGCGAAGGCGGCGACGGGGTCGGCGAAGAACATGGCGCCGAAGCTGCTGACGGCCACGTCGAAGGCCTCGGCGCCGAAGGGATGCACTTGGGCGTCGGCCTGCAGGAAGGCGGCGTTGGTCACCCCCTCGGCGGCGGCCAGCTCCCGGGCCCGCTCGAGCATGCGGGCCGACAGGTCGACGCCCAGGGCCGAGCCCGACGCCGCCATGCGGGCCGCGTCCCGTGTCGACCGGCCGGTGCCGCAGCCGATGTCGAGGACGGTGGCGTCCGCCGAGATCAACCCGGTGGCCACGAGTCGGGCCCACTGGCGGTCGGCGGTGGCCTCGTAGCGCTCGGCGTGCTCGGCCCAGCGGGCCCCTTCCTCGCCGTCCCATGCCCTGGCCATCTCCACGTTGGCGATCGTCGACACAGCCAGCCCCTTCCTTTCCCGTCCTTCTCCTCGGGGAACGTTATACTCCCATTGGGAGGATCGTCAATGGCCCCGGAGCTCACCACCACCTCGTACGCCATCCTCGGCCTGCTCGCCACCCGGTCGTGGACGACCTACGAGCTGGCCCAGCAGATGGGCCGGGCCCTGGGCGACTTCTGGCCGCGGGCCCAGAGCAAGCTCTACGAGGAGCCCAAGAAGCTGGTGGCCCACGGCCTGGCCAAGGCCTCCCCGGAGACGGTGGGGCGGCGACCGCGGACGGTCTACAGCATCACGCCCGCGGGCCGGCGGGCGTTGAAGGCGTGGCTGCCGACGGCGGGCGCGGGACCCGTCCTGGAGTTCGAGGCCCTGGTGAAGGTGTTCCTCGCCGAGCACGGGTCCCGGTCCGCCCTCCTGGCCACCATCGAGGGCGTGCGGGAGGGGGTCGAGGCCCGCGCCGCCTTCGGGGCCGCCGTCGCCCGCCAATACCTCGAGGGCGACGGCCCCTTCCCCGAGCGCCTCCCCTGGCTGATCCTCACCGGGAAGTTCCTCGACGAGTTCGACGAGGCCGTCCTCCGGTGGGCCGACTGGGCCGCGGCCGTGGTCGAGGAGTGGCCCGAGGACGTCCGTGGCGCCGAGCCGGACTGGGACACGCTGGCCGGCATGGCCGCCCGCAACGAGGCCGTTCTCCGGCGGGCCGAGCGGCGGACGGCACCCTGACCGAACTGGCGGTGGATACAGGTGCCATGGCGCGTGTATCCACCGCCAGTTCAGAAAAGACGGGGGCGGGATGACCTCTGCGCCCGTGCCCGCCAGCTCCGAGCATGCTCCCTCGGAGGGCATGATGGGGCATGGCAACGGAGGCGCCGATCGAGGAGACCGGGGTCCTGGGGGCCGTCCGCGGGCTGGCCGGCAGAGTCGGCGGCCGGGCAGACGAGATCGCCCGGGGGCGCGCGTTGCCCCCCGACCTGGTCGAGGAGCTGCGGGCCACCGGGATCCCGGCCCTCTACCTGCCCAAGGAGCTGGGCGGCGAGGAGGCCGACCCGGTCGAGGTCTTCCGGGCCGTCGAGGCGCTGTCGACCGCCGACGGCTCGCTGGGCTGGTGCGCGGCGGTTGCCGTGGGCACCGCGCCGCTGGCCGCCTACCTTCCCGAGGAGGGAGCCCGGCAGGTCTTCTCCCGGCCCGACGCCTTCGCCGGCGGCTCGTTGAACCCGAAGGAAGCCCGGGGCCGGCCGGTTCACGGCGGGCTCCGCGTTTCCGGGCGCTGGGGGTTCGGCAGCGGGGTCCGGCACAGCGAGTGGATGTGCGGGGCGTGCCTGGTGGTCGACGACGAGGGCCGGCCCCAGCTCACCGACGCCGGGTCACCGATCGTCCGGCTCGCGTTCTTCCCCCGCGCGGACGTCACCGTCCACGACACATGGCACGTCTCCGGCCTCGAGGGGACCGGGAGTCACGACTTCTCGGTCGACGACGTCCTCGTGCCCGCCGAGCGGACGATGGGGTTCGACTTCCTCCCGTGGCCGGGCGGCGACCTGTGGCGGGTGCCGCCCCTCTCCCTCGTGTTCGGCCCCTTCGCCGCCGTCCCCCTGGGCATCGCCCGCGCCGCGGTCGACGAGCTCGTCGGCCTCGCCGTGGCCAAGACCCCTTACCGGAGCGCCCGCCGGCTCGCCGACCGGGACGTGGTCCAGGCCATGGTCGCCCGGGCCGAGGCCGCGGTGCGCTCCGCCCGCGCCTTCCTCGTGGGCGCGATGCGCGAGCTGACGGACGCCGCCCGGCACGGGGACGGGGCGACGCTCCACCAGCGGGCGATCCTGCGCCTGGCGATCGTGAACGCCAGCCGGGCCGCCGTGGACGCGGTCGAGCTCTGCTACGAGGTGGCGGGGACGACGTCGATCTTCACCGCCCACCGGCTCAACCGCCACTGGCGCGACGCCCACGCTGCCAGCCAGCACGTGGTGCTGGCCTACAGCGGCTGGGAGACGGTGGGGCGGGTGCTGCTCGGCCTCGAGCCCGACACCGCGCTCGTCTGAGCCCCGTCAATGGCCGAGGACCATCCCGCCGCTGCGGGTGCCCTCCTCGGGAAGCATCTCCGGCGACGGGACGTCGGGCACCCCGCACTCCGGGCACCGGATGGCGATGTCGAGGAGGGCGGAGCGGATCCAGTCCTCGTCCGGGAAGGAGTGGTCGTCGCCCGCCTGGGCCCGGGTGAAGAGCTGGCCGAAGCGGTCGGCGACGGCGACCACCGGCCCGCCCTCCGGGGACAGCGCCTGCACGATGGCAGCGTCGGCCACGGCGGCGC
>DASZOE010000501.1:0-4208 GCA_035550945.1 Acidimicrobiales bacterium | reverse complement strand
GTTGGGCAGGATGTGGCGCACCATCAGCCGACGGTCGGTGGCCCCGAGCGCCAGCGAGGCCCGCACGAAACCCCGCTCCCGCAGCGAGAGCACCAGACCGCGGACCACCCGGGCGTACTCGTCCCAGGTGATGACCACCAGGGCGATCATGAGGTTGCGCAGGCCCGGTCCGAGCATGCCCAGGATGGCCAGGTAGAGCACGAAACTGGGGAAGGCGAGAAGCACGTCGACCACCCGCATGAGCAGCGTGTCCAAGAGGCCCCCGAAGTACCCGGCAAGCGTGCCCACGACGATGCCGACGGCCATGATGATCGTCGTGGCGACCGCCGCCGTGCCCACCGACCAGCGGGCGCCGAAGAGGATCCGGCTGAGAATGTCACGGCCCAGCTCGTCGGTGCCGAGGGGGTGGTCCCAGCTCAACGGAGCCAGGCGCTCGGTGGCGTTCACCGCGTTGGGGTCGTGGGGCGCCAGCAACGGCGCCAACAGGGCGGACAGCGTGACCAGAACGACCAGGACCAACCCGACCAGGGCCAGCCGGTCGCGGAGCAACCGCCGGAGCACCCCGGCGCCGGTCTGGATCTCGTCGACGTCGTCCAGCGAGCGGCCGGCGTCCGGCAGGGTGGTGGTGTTCTCGGTCACCGCCGTCTACCCGCCGCCCAGGCGGACCCGGGGGTCGAGCCGGACGTACAGCAGGTCGACCACCAGGTTCACCATGACGAAGATCGTGCCGGTGAAGACCACGAACCCCTGGATCACCGCGTAGTCACGGGCGAATATGGAGTCGACCACGTACTTCCCGATGCCGGGCCAGGCGAAGACCGTCTCGACGATCACCGTGCCGGTGACCAAGCTGCCGAGGACCAGGGCCGCCAGCGTCACCACCGGGATGAGGGCGTTCTTCAGGGCGCGCCGGAGGACGACCGTGCGCCAGGGCAGGCCCATGGCCCGAGCCGTTCGTACGTAGTCCTCGTCGAGGACCTCCAGCAGGCTGGAGCGGGTCAGGCGCATGAGGCTGGCGCTGGTCGCCAGCCCGAGGCTGAGCACCGGGAGCACGAGGTGGCGCCAGGTCCCGCGACCGGCGACGGGGAGCAGGTGGAATTGCACCGCGAACACGATGATGAGCAGGTAGGCCAGCACGAAGCTCGGCACCGAGTCGGCGAACAGGGCGGCGAGCCGGGAGCCGTGGTCCGACAGCGACCCCCGGCGCACGGCAGAGAGCACGCCCACTCCCACCGCCACCAGCACGGCCACGACAAAGGCGGGGACGGTGACCTGAAGGGTGGCCGGGAAGCGGGAGGCGAGCTCGCCGAACACCGGCTGTCCGCTGCGGAAGGACTCGCCGAGGTCGCCCTGCACGGCCCGTCCCACCCAGCGGGCGTACTGGACGACGAAGGGATCGTTGAGCCCGAACCGGTCCCGGAAGGCCTCGATCTGCTCTGGGGTGACGGGCTCGTCCTGGTTCCGCTCGAGGATGAGAGTGGCGGGGTCGCTCGGCGACAAGCTGGCGAGAGCGAAGGCGAACAACGAGATGCCCAGCCAGATGGGGACCAGCGCCAGGATGCGCCGGACGAGGTAACCCGTCACCGGCGCATCCTGCCCACCTCTGAATCGCGAGCGCCCCGGCCCTACTCCTCGGTGCGGAACACCGTCGACCAGCGCTGGTTGGTGCCGGAAGGATGGGGCTCGAAGCCCTGCACGGTGTCCTTCATGGCGTAGATCCGACCGACACCCGCCATGGGGACGACCCCGACCTCGTTGTCGACCAGCTCGTGCATGGCCTCGGCGGCCAGTCGCTGCAGCTCCTCGGGGTCGGTGGTCGCCTGCGTCTGGTCGATGAGGCGCTCGAAGTCGGTGTCCGGCCCCGGCGAGATGATCTGGGCGTTCGCCCCCGTGGCCTTGGAGTACCAGCGCAGCGAGAGCAGGAAGGCGGGGTTGGCGTCGTTCTGGTTGGGACCGGAGAAGTCGAGGTCGTAGTTGCCGGTGTCGAGCGCCTCCCGGTAGGCGCCGGGGTCGAGCTGCAAGATGTTGGCCCCGATGCCCACCTCGGCCAGCTGAGCCTGCACGAACTCCACGGTGGTGAGGTCGATGCCGGTCCCGCCGGCACCAGGCGAGAAGACGATGTCGAGCTGCAGCGGCTGGCCTTCCTTCACCCGGATCCCATCCGGCCCCGGCGTCCAACCCGCCTGGTCGAGCAGCTCGGCAGCTGCCTCGGGGGCGTAGGGGATGCCCGCGACCATGTCGGCGTGCGCGCCGAGCACCGCCGGGGGCGCCACCGTCTCGACGACCTCGCCGTTGCCGCCGAGGACCCCCTCGACGTAGGCCTCCTGGTCGATGGCGTGGGCGACGGCCCGTCGCAGGTCGGGGTCGGCCAGGACGCGCTCGTTGCCGTTGGCGTCCCGCCGGGCCACGTAGGCGAGCAGGACCTGGCCGACGGGCGCCTCCTCGATCCTGATCCCCGGCAACCCCTCAAGGCTGGAGAGCACGCCCCGGGGCACGCCGGTGATGAGGTCGACCTCACCGTTCTGCAGGGCCAGGGTGCGGCTGGTGTCGTCGGGGATGAACCGGAAGGTGATCTTGTCGAGTTCCGCCGGCTCGCCCCAGTAGTTCTCGTTGCGCTCGACCACCAGCCGCTCCGCCGGCACGTACTCCGAAACCTGGAACGGGCCGCTGCAGACCATGCCCTCGACGTCGTTCAGTGGGTCGCTGCCCGGAGCCATGATCGCGTAGGTGGGATGGTTGATCTGCTCGACCAGGCGCAGGTTGCTCCTCGTGGGCGTCACCTCCACTGTTTGTTCGTCGACGACGGTCGTCGAGTCGCGCCCGAGGAAGGCGAAGCCGCTCGTCTGGGGCTCCTCGACGGTGTAGTCGAGCGAGTACTTCACCGCCTCAGCCGTCACCGGGCTGCCGTCGCTGAAGGTGGCGCCTTCCTTGAGTGTGAAGCGGAAGGTGTTGTCGCCCACCAGCTGCCAGTCGCTGGCCAGGCCCTCGCCCACCTGGAACTCGGTGGTGAGGACGACGAGGGTCTCGCAGACGTCGGCGTTCAGCGGGTAGTTGGGGATGCGCTTCTTGTCCTCCTCGGAGGCGTCCTCCCAGGGGTCGCCGGCGTAGCCGACGATGAGCTCCTGGACGGCGGCCGGCGTGGCTTCACGCTGGCGCTCCTCGCCCGCCTGTTCCCCGCCGCCGGTGACGCCGTCACCGTCGCACGCCACGGCGACCAGGGCGAGCACGCACAGCACCGCCGTGCTCCGGGCCCTCCGTACCCTCCGAGAAAGCGCTCCAGGACAACCAGCCAGGGACGACGAGCGCATTGAGAGCTCCTTCATGTGTTCTCGAGCTGGATTGCGGCCGGACCCTAGCAACGCCGGGTCGCAGGCGCATTACGTGTCGCGCACATCTAGTAGCAGGAGCCAATAGCAGGTAGCAACACTCTCCTGTCTACGGGCACTCGGCATGCCTGGAGATTGCTCACTACCAGGTTGGCCAATGCGACCGGCTGGTACGAGGTCAAGGTCATGTCCGAGGGCCTGGGCCACGCCAGCATCGGCGTCACCCTCGACACCTACTCGCACGTCCTGCCCGTCGTCGACCAGTAGACCGCCGACACTCTCGCCCAGCTTGTCCTCGGCCAGTAAGGAGGCAGATCACCATGCGTACCGACTCCTCCCCGTTTTCCCTCCCAGGCAAGGTGTCGCCCACCGTTTGCCGAACTGCCTGCCGCGACGCGGTTCCTGCTGGAGTGTTACTTTTGGCACCCGGCCCTCGCCCCCACCCGACTGGAGCGCAAGGCGCTGACTCATCCAGGCACGTTTCCGCAGGTCAACTGAGTAAATCTGCCCGCGAAGCACCTGCGGCTTCTCAGTCGGGATGCCGGGATTTGAACCCGGGATCTCCGGTCCCCCAGACCGGCGCCCTGGACCAAACTGGGCCACATCCCGTGCGCCAGCGAGGGTATCGCTGCGGGCGGCGGCGGGCCAGCGGGCGGCGTCGGGCCAGCTGGCGGCGTCGGGCCAGCTGGCGGCGTCGGCCCAGCGGGCGGCGATAGGCTGCGCAGCCGAGAGCCAGGAGAGGGACGGTGCGCCTGTGCGACGCCGGAGCGCGCAGGGACGACTCCGAGGCGGTGCACGAGCGCGTCCTGACGGCGGCCAACGGCATCACGGTCGCTCGCCTGCTGGGCTTGCCGCTGTTCGTGGCGCTCATGGCGGCGGAAG
>DASZOE010000500.1:0-23641 GCA_035550945.1 Acidimicrobiales bacterium | reverse complement strand
TCGGCCCAGGCCCCGGCGCCCACCGCGCCGCCGACTACTCCGGCCGCATTGGCCCCGGCCATGGTCACCCTCGCCAACAACCACTCGGGCGCCGTCACCGTCCGGCTGAACGGCCAGTCATTCCAACTTGCACCCGGACAGATCGTCGGCCCGGTCGCGATCACGCCCGCGCCCAGTGGGAACGACGAAGTCTCGGTGAGCATGGCCGACGAGTACGACTGTGGCCTCGGCGACGCCATGGACTACTTCCCGTCCGGCGCCACCGTGCGTTTCACGGTCACGACCAGCCGGGGCCTCTGCCGGTCGGGTCAACCGGGCCCGGACTTCGCGGTCTCGCGGGCGTAGCCACACGGCGCGGGGGTGCGAGCCCCTGGTGCGAATCTGGGCCAAGCTTGCCGACGTGAGGCGTGCACGGGGAAGGCTCTCGGAGCTCGCCGACGGCCGGCTGCTGCTCAGACGACCAAGGGGGTCTACTCTCCGGGGCACGCAACCGACTCCAGCGATAGACCGACGTCAACGGTCCTTGGGACTCGCGGCCGACGCGGTCGTGGCCGTGCACGCGGTCTTCATCGCGTTCCTCCTCAGCGGCGGGTTCGTCGCCTGGTGGTGGCCGGGAGCGGCGGCGCTCCACCTCTCGGCGCTCGTGGCCAGCGCCGCCATCTACCTCGGGGGCTTCGACTGCCCCCTGACCAACCTGGAGAAGCACCTGCGCACCCTTGCCGGCGGGGCGGCCTACCAGGACGGCTTCATCGCGCACTACCTGGTCAGGCCCGTCTACGCCGGAGGGATGACGCCCGCCCTCGGCCTCGGTCTCCTGATACTCGTCGTCGGCGCGACGCTGGTCGCCTACGGGCGCCACTTCGTCTGACCGGCTTCCTCGACCTGGAGCGGACGGATCAGCCCGCCGCTTGCACCACCGAGCGGATGGCGAGGTAGTGGCAGGCGGACGCCACGACGACCAGGACGTGCCAGACCTCGTGGTACCCGAAGATCCTGGGGTAGGGATTCGGCCGGTTCGTGCCCAGGACCACCCCACCGACGGTGTAGGCCAGACCACCGGTCATGAGGAGGGCGAAGTTCGCAGGCCCGAGCTGGCGGGTCAGGTCGGGTAGGGCAACGACGAGGATCCAGCCGAGCCCGATGTAGCAGGCCAGGCCGAAGACGGGCTTCTCGGCCATGCCGGTGATGGCGAAGCCGAGACCGATGGCCGCGCCAACCCAGGCTGCGACGAGTAGGCCCTGGCCCGTGGAACCGCGCACGGCGAGCAGGCAGACGGGGGTATAGCAACCGGCGATCATGACGTAGATGGCGCCGTGGTCGACGCGTCTCATTCGCCTCCGGCCCTCGGCCGTCCACACCCGCAGGTGATAGGTCGAGCTCACGCCGAAGAGCGCCGACACCGCGATGGCGTAGACCACAGCCGCCAGCCGGGCTCGCGTCGACGTGGCGCTGGCCACCACCACGACGCCGGCGGGGAGAGAGACGGCGAAAGCCACCAGATGGAACCAGCCTCGCAAGAGCGGCCGCGGCGGTTCGTCGAGAGGTTGGACACCCGGCGCAGCGTCCAGGACGCTGCCGATGTCGTCGCCGCTCCCTGGGAGAGCAAGCGGAGAGGTCGGTTGAGGGTCGTCGGTCAGCACGGGAACGCCGCCATTCCTCGGCGGATGGATCGCCGGACCGTAGCGGATTTCCGCACCGGTACCGCGACGACGGCCCGGCGGCGGTCAGGCGAGCTGAGAGCAGGAGGACGGACATCGCTCCGGTCCCGGAGCACGGCGAGCGCCGCCCGGTTGACGACGCCGTTCCGCGTGTCGCTGCGTGAGGTGCCGGGCGCTCTCCGTCCCTATCCGCACAGTGGCCGTGCCAGCGCTGGCAGGTGTGTCAGCGGCCGGGACGTACCTGAAGCTGAGGCGGCCTGGCCACGCCGCGACCGCTTGCTGACTTGGGGCCGTCATCCGGGCCACTTGGTCGGCCAGCCCTCCGATCGACGACGGTGATCGCGGCGGCTGCGGACTAGCCGCGGCGAGGTCGAGCGACAGCCAGCAAGCCCAGCACGACCGCAATGAGCACCAGGCCGCCGCCCCCGGAGTTGGCGTCCCGGGTGGAAGCCACGTTCTGCCCGTTGATGCTCCTCGCCACGAAGCTCACGCACTGGCCCTGGTTCTTGAAGCCGAAGTTCGCGTATCCACCCTTCTTGCACTGGTCCTTGCGCGTCGGCAGAGGGCCCGGTGCGACCGTGGTCGTGGTCGTGGGGGCCACCGTGGTCGTGGTCGTGGGGGCCACCGTGGTCGTGGTCGTGGGCGTCGCCGTCACGCCGCAGACGACCTGACCGGCGATCAGGTCGCCGACTGCCGTGGGACCAAGGAGGTAGAGGTGGTAGGCGTTGACCGTGAGCGAGCCGTCGGGGTTCACGACCTGCTCGTTGAAGACCGCCCGGAAGCTGTCGCCCACGCCCTCGATCACGCCGTTGTAGGTCGTGTTGGGAGCGGGATTGGTCGGGATGGTCACGATCGTCTCGTCGCCCTCTACGTCCGGATCGCCCTCGGAGACGATGAGAGTCCCGCCGGTGATCGTCGTCGAGCCGATGACACCGGATTCGGACGCCGTGCAGGTGCTCGAGACGTCGGTGGCCGTGAACACCTCTTGGCCAGAGGTGTTGACAGGCCCGAGGCTGGCCGTGCTGGTCACGGACCCGCCCGGTCCGGTCGTCCCCTCGGTGGTGACGACGAGCGGTCCGGAGGTGAAGAGAATGGCCGGGCCGTACACCAGCCGGCACTCCGCCGCCGTATTGCCACTCGCCCCGCCGCCCGGCGGCAGAGTCGCCGTGGGGAGCGGTCCGCGGACCCCGGCGGGCCCGCCGAACAGGCTGACGCTGCTGTAGCAGCCGAAGGCGCTGCCCTCCACCTCGGTCACATCGGCTTCGGACGGACCCGACAATGCGACGATCCCTACGCCGGTGATGAGTACCGCCATCGCCAGTGACAGCCGCCGCGCACGCGCGCGATCCCGTGTGATCATTCTGGCCGCTCCTCGCACTCCCGCTCCTGTGCGACCGCCCGTCGCCTTCCAGCGATCCTCTCACATGGCGCCAATCCCGACAAGACCGATCTGCCGGGTCGTTGCGGTTTCTGATGGGCTGAGCCCCACCCTCAGTTCGAACGGCCGCCACACCCGTCCGGCTCGGGCGTCATGGGGTCAGCGCGGACGCATGGCTTCGCCAGCCGCCGAGCAGGTGGTTCGCTGATCACGCCAGGTCCACCACGTGCTGATCCCGACGTCGAGCATTCCGAGTCCGGATCCCCGCGCTCGCAGAATGGCATGCCCTCAGGTTCTGAGGAAAGACTGAGATCGACGCGCACGCTGAGCGGTGGCATGGACACTTCCTTCCAGAACGCACGTGGACTCCAGCTCTCCTCGGTGGAGTGGCTTCTCGATCACCATCACGGCAAGGAGGCGGAACGACGCCAGATGGTGGACGATCTGGGCCTCGGCCCGTGCGATCGGGTGCTCGACTCGGCGTCTGGTCCCGGACTCTGGAGCCGCTTGTTCGCGGAGAGGGTCTACCCGGGCGGCCGCATCGTCGCCCTCGACTTCTCGCCGGAGCTGGTCGAGTACGCGCGGGTCACCTTGAGGGACGACCCGCTCGGAGACGTCATCGAGCTCGTGCTCGGGGAGTTCAACCGGCTTCCGTTCGACCGCCGGTCCTTTGACGTCGTCTTTCTCGGGAACTGCTTCTGCTATGTCGAAGATGTACTTGCGCTCCTCGAGGCGCACAGAGACGTGACCAGGGCCGGCGGGCGGGTGATCTCCAAGGAGTTCGACGGAGGCGCGGCCGCATTTCACCCGGTCGATCCCGTACTGACCCTGAAGGTCCTGATGGGGGCGGCCCAGACTCTCGTCGACGACCCCGGCCCCTCGAGGTTCGACAACTTCATCGGACGCAAGATGCACGGGATGTTCCTGCAGGCCGGTTTCTCCACGGTCTCGACCCGGACCTACGCGATCCAAAAGCATGCGCCCCTCACACTGGCGATGAAGCGCTACATCAGATCGAGCGCCGAGTGGTACGGCCGCATGGCCCTTCCCTATCTGTCGGATCAGGAGCAGGACACGTGGGCTCGTGCCTTCGACCCGGATTCCGACGCTTGCGTCCTGGATCGACCCGACTTCCATTTCTCCGAGATCGAGACGGTCACCGAAGGAACCGTCTGACTGAAGCGTCGCCGAGGTGCCGCCGCGATCGCTCGCATTGCACTGCTCTCTCGAGAAGGGGCGCTCCTCCGGGATCCCAGGGCAGGGGCGTTTCCGGACAGAGGCCGATCGGCTCCGTGCCCCTCAGATGCGGTACAGGGCGCGAGGAACGTGCCGAAGTAGGGCGCCCTGTCGGCGGGGCCCCAGACGTGGTCAAGCGTGGGCGGCCGGGCCGCCCCCTGCTCGTCGGAGGCTGCGCTTCAGCCGCCCGGTGCCGGGAGCGCGCCGAGTTGGATGAGGAGCCCAAGGAGATCGCCTGTTGTCCAACGTTCGACGACCCGGCCATCGCCAAACCGCATGATGGTCTGGGCGCTCAGGAGAAAGGCCCGTCCTGTCGGGGGAATCCCCATGAACTCGCCCTTGTGCTCGCCGACGAGATGAAATCGGAGGGCGAGCCTGTCACCCTCACTGATCGTGTCATCGATGATCAGCTGCGCGCCTGGGAATGCCGCCCACATCGCCTCGTAGAAGCCGCGGTTGGCCAGTTGGTCGAACGGCTCAGGCCCAAGCCCGTGATGCATGATCGACGGGTGGTACATCTCGAGATACCGCTCTCCGTCACCCGCGTTCCAAGCGTCCACCGCGGCGGCGAGAACGTCCCTCTTCTCGTCGGACACGAGCCGTCCCCCTCTCTCTCGTCAACCGACGGGGAAAGCCTGCCACAGCCGGTTCCTGGTGACCCCGACCACTTCTGCCAACCTGCCGGAGAGTGGTGGTGCATCCGCCGAGAGAGGCACCGTGCCGCCCCGCCGAGAAGCACGGCGGCATGTGGGGGACGGCACCAGCATCACCCTCGCTGACCGGACGTCAACCGATCAGGGCGTCCACCGCAGCTTGGTCAACGGGCACGTACCACATCTCCGAGATCTTGCCGTCGCCGAAGTGGAACACGAAGACCTCATTGAACTCTCGGGTCTCGCCGTCGCGTACGGACGTGCGCGTTGAAGGATGACTCCGTGCTCGTCGGCGGCGAGGTAGGTGTGGTTCTGGACGTGTACTCGCCCATCGCCTCGATGAAGCGTCGGAATACCTCTTGGAGCTGGTCGAGCCCCTTGTAGTCGCCGGCCAGCCGGTTGCTGCCGGCCACGTGCACGACGACATCGTCGCTGTAGTGCGAGAAGAATCCCTCGATGTCGCCTCGCTCCATGGCCTCGTCTGCCCGCCGCAGGACCTCGGCATTCGGGTGTGCCATCGCTCCTCCTTCCTTCGACCGGCAGTGCGCCCCTGCGCGCCGGCGTGGTGAGGCTACGCCCAGGCTCGCCCAAGAGCGCCGTGAAGGGGTAGCCGTGGTCCCGTCCGGGCCACTCGTCTCACGGTGCCGGGGACCGAGCGTCGGCGCGCGCTCTCGTGCGCAGTGACCGTGCCGATACCTGGCGGTGACCGACGGTGAGGTGACCACCTCCCGCAGGGGCCTCCGACTACTGCCTCGAGCGCTACTGCACCGACTCCCGGAGAGCGATCCCTTCACCCGCTATTGCCGCCGCCTCCTCGACGGGCAGGATGAGCTTGGCCGTGAACCTCAGCCACGGCGTGAACGGGGCGCTGGCCTTGGCCAGCGCCGCTGCGCTGTCGGCCTCGATGATCGCGAAGCCCCCGGTTCCGTCCGCATACCCGTAGAACGCCTGAAACTGCGTCCCCTCGGGCGGCTGCCACTTCGAGAAGACCTCGAGGCTTCGCTTCCCCCCGGCTTCCGACGTGTCGATGAACTCCCATTCGACGTGGAACAGCACGACGCTCTCCCTCCCGATTCGCAGATGCTGGCCGGATCGTACGTCTGCGACGATGTCCGCGCACCCACTGCCGTCGAGTAGCGCCCCAGCCGGCGCACCCCGCGACGGGGCCCCCTGCTCCGCGACCAACCAGTGACGCACGGCGCCGAGCGCCACCTCGCGATGTGTCTGTACTGTCTGCGGAGGAGGTCCTCGCGCCGCCGCTCGGGTTCAGCGGGCTTCCCTCTGTCGATCGTGGCCGAAGGAGCGCGGTGGAACGTCCAGCGAACGGCCCCGACGACGACCACTACAGCAAGGCGTACGGGCGCTTCGACAACCAGCTCTATGCCGACATCCGCCGGGAAGCCTTCGGCGAAGACATCGGCCAAAACAACTGGTCCACCGCCGAGGAGCACAAGCGCTTCCTTGACTGGCTCGAGCTGACGCCGGGGGACCGCATGCTCGACGTCGCCTGTGGCTCGGGGGGCCCGACCCTGTACCTGGCGGGCCAGAGCGGGTGTCGTGCGCTCGGCATCGACAACAGTGCCCAAGCGGTGGCGTACGGCACACGCGTGGCCGAGAAGATGGGGACGGAGCAGGTCGAGTTCGTCCAGCTGGACGCCGATGCCCCCCTTCCCCTCCCCGACGCATCCTTCGAGGCAGTGATCTGTCTCGACGCGATCAATCACCTGGCCGATCGCCGCCGCGCCTTGGCCGAATGGGCGCGAATCCTCAGACCGGGCGGGCGGCTTCTCTTCACCGACTGCATAACCCTGACCGGGCTGATATCAGATGCCGAGGTCGCTGCTCGGAGCAGGATCGGGCGCTACGTGTTCGCTCCTCTCGGGGAGGATGCGCGACTCATCGGTGACGCCGGCCTCCAGCTCCAGCTCTCCGAAGACGTGACCGAGAGCCTGGCCCTCCTCTCGGGTCGCCGTTGGCGGGCACGCGCCGCCCGTGCCGAGGCGCTGTCCGAGATCGAGGACGGGACGACCTATGAGGCTCATCAGGAGGTCCTCCGCACCGCTGAGACTCTCGCCGTCGAAGGTCGGCTGTCGCGGTACGTCTACCTTGCTCTCAAGCCACGGCTGAGCCGGTAGGGGTATTCCCGGACGTCGGTTTCTCGGCGCTGGTGGGGGTGAGCAGTCCGAAGCTCTGGCCCTCAGGATCCACGACGTACGTTGCCTCCGCGGCACCGGGGCGGCTCCTGGTCGGTCCCACGCTCGCGCCTCCCTGTGCCCGGGCGCGGTCGAGGTAGGTGCCGGGGGCGGCCACCGAAGCGTAGAACACCACCGCTGAAGCTCCCGGCAAACCCGATCCGATGCTGCCGCAGATGCCTCCGGAGCCGGTCTCCACCTCGAAGATCGGAGCGTCCTTCCGCACGTCACTCCGTCGCGCTCGCCAGCCGAAGACGGTCCGGTAGAAGTCCACGAGCTCGGCGGGGCCCGTCGATCTGATGTGAAAGCGTGAGACGGGGGGTGCGTCGCCTCGGGAGACGGAAGGCTCATCGCCTCGCTTCAGCAGTCCCAGGACATTGCCTTCGGGGTCGGAGAACTGAGCGAAGCTCACTACCTCGGTGATCGGAGGCAGCGTCGTGGCGCCCCCGGCCCGCTCGACACGATCGAGCGCCGGCTGCAGGTCATCGACGCTCACGTAGAACATCGGTTGGCGCCACCCGTCGGGCACGGTGAGGATGCCGCCGGTGCTGCCGGCGCCGGCGCGCGTGTCGATGAGTACATAGCGGATGTCGGGCAAGTCCTGCAGGCTCCATCCGAAGAGTTCGGCATAGAAGGCCCCGAGGGCGGGCGCGTCCTTGGCGAAGAGCTCGAAGTGCACGACCGGGTTCACGAGGGCCCGATCCCGGCGGCCGCCATCCACTGGTCGAGGTCCTGCTGGCTGAACTCCGGCCACGGGTCGAGGTGGGGGACGGTCCCCAGGACGTCGAAGGCCCACTCGATGTCCCGGCCCCGGATGGCGGGAGCATGGCAGCTGGCGACGGTGTCGATGGGCATGGCCTGGACGCGCTGGAGGTGGACGTTCCACTTGGCCGGATCGAGCCACGCGTGCCAGGGCGAGATGAGCCGAGCGCCGACGAGGAGCGCTTCTTGCACGTAGTCCCTGTCCAGGCCGGCGACATCGTCCACCGCGTGGGGCACGCTCATGGCGAAGGAGTCCGATGCCCAGTAGACGCCCGTCCTGGCGTCGAACAAGCCCCGGGTGGTGGGATTGTCGAACAGCGGGGGCCGAACCGCCGTCAAGGTGCGGTCCCCGGCGTCGAAGCTGTCGCCATCGCGCACGAACCGCACCCGGTCCATGGGGATCTGGTAGTGGTCGGCCATGCGACCGACGCCGAACCAGGTCGTTACCAACACCGCGTCCGGGCACGCCGTCAGCACCGGCATCAGATTGCCGGTGTGGTCAGGGTCGTCGTGGGAGAGGAAGATCCAGCGCACGTCGGCCGGGTCCACGAGAGAAAAGACGTGTTCTTGCCACTGGTCACGGTTGATCTGGGTGCCGGTGTCCACGATGACCGGCTCGGAGCCCTGGATGACGAGCGAGTTCAGGTAGAAGAGCCCCACGGGCGGCGCCTCCATCAGCTGGGGGACGACATAGGTCCCCTCGGCGACTCGATAGGGGGCGACGGTCAGATCGACGTGGTTGACATCGGCGACGGTCATGGGTCCGTCCTCTCTCGTTCTGTGTGCGGCTGTGGCCACCCTGGGCAGCCGCCTCCTGCCTAGCGGCTACAATGTAGACAGGTCTGTACCGAAGAGTAGAGAAGGGTCTGTCTAGTGTCAAGCGCCACGGTGGGACCGGCCAGGGAGCGCATCCTCGAAACCGCCAGCCGGCTCTTCTACCGCCATGGGTTCGTGTCCGTGGGCGTGGACACGATCGTCGCCGAGGCCGGCGTGGCCAAGATGAGCCTCTACCGGCACTTCCCCTCGAAGGACGACCTGATCGTCGCCTACCTGGAACGCTCGAACACGCAGTTCTGGGGCTGGTTCGAGGGGGCCCTCGGCCAGGGGAGCCCGCGGGAGCAGCTCGTGCGGGTGTTCGAGGAGCTCGGCGGGTTCGCCACCAGCCCAGCGTGCTTCGGCTGCATGTTCCAGCTGGCCGCCGCCGACTTTCCCGACCCCGAGCACCCGGCCAACCGCGTCGCGCTCGCCCACAAGAGATCGGTGATCGATCGCCTGCGGGATCTCGCCGCCCGGGCCGGGTCTGCCGACCCGGATGCGCTCGCCTCCCAGCTCCTCTTGCTCATGGACGGCGCCTTCGTCGCCTCACGGATGTTCCGCAGTGCCAGCCCCGCTGCGCACGTCGGCGGCGCCGCGGCCTCGATCATCAAGTCGGGCACGCGCCGCGCCCGCCTCGCCTAGGCGGGTTCGCGCGACGTCGGTCGACGCAGTCGACGGCGAACGCCTCGTGGACGCCATGGCTCTCGCGCCCGCGTGCCCGGCCGAGAGGCATCTTCAGGTGCCCGCGTGTGAAGCGTCGAAGCTCGTTCAGCGCAGTGCATCTCCGCGGGGGCGTGAAGCCAGACTGGCCCCGGCGCTTCCGGCGCGTCCGCGCGGCATGTCGGAGTCCGTCCCTGGTGGCAGGGTGGGGACATGTGGGGCCTCCTTCGCCTCGCTCGCCGGCAGCTGGAGCCGCGCGGTGGATGCCGCGATCTCCCGGCCTTGACGCCCGCAGCGCAGCTGGGCGACGAGTGGCGCCGGGTGGCCGTGGTCGGCGACGTTGGACACCCCTCGCCCGAACTCGACGCCACGGTGGCCGCGCTGGTTCGGGCCTCGAGCGATCGCCCCTTCGACACCCTGGCTCTGCTGGGCGACAACGTCTACCCCGACGGCCAACCCGCTCTGCTGCAGCAGGCCGTGCTGGACCCGTTTGCCCCACTTCTGGATACCGGCGTCGCGCCCCTCGCCGTCCTTGGGAACCACGATGTCGAGGCGGGCCACGGCGACGAGATCGCCCGGCTCCTCGGCATGCCGGGGCGTTGGTACGCGACCACCGTGGGCCACGCCCTGTTCGTCGCTCTCGACTCCACGCAGCCAGACTGCCCAGCCCAGGAGGCGTGGCTGGCGTCTACCTTGGCCCATGCTCGCGCCACGTGGGTGGTGGTCGCTCTTCACCACCCGCCCTTCTCCGCCGGCTGGCACGGCTCGCAGCACCGGGTCCGCCGCGCCTTCGTGCCCCTGTTCCGCCGCTTCGGCGTCGACATCGTCCTCGCCGGCCACGAGCACGACTACCAGCGCTCCAAGCCGGTCGCGGGAATCACCTACGTGATCTCCGGGGCCGCCGCGCACCTACGTGCGACGGGTCGGGCAAGGTTCACCGCCGCCTCCCGCGCCACCCACCACTTCGTCGATCTGCGAATCTCGCCCGAGCGCCTCGAGCTCGTGGCGGTAAACCATGGCGGGGTCGCCTTCGACGGCATGGTCCTGTCGCCCCGTCGCCGCGAACGTCCTCGTCACGTGGCCGTCGGTGGACGCTGGAAGTGAGGCTGGCAGCGTCGAGTTTCTCGTCGGGCAGAGAGACGACCTCGACGCTGTCTGACGACGCCGTTACCTGGCGCTGTGCTTGCGCCGAACTCGTACGGTCTCGCCACGGCGACGCGTGGGTCGGCCTGACCCTCTGAAATCGGTCGGGTGGCCCGACGATCGGGGTCCTTCAGTCCCTAATCGCGGGCACGCAGGTCGCTACGGCAGCAATTCGCAATCGCCGGGCGGAGCGGTGTCGGGCGCAATCACACCGTCGTGCCGTCGTGACGACGCTCGTTGACGAGTGCGATCAGGCACACGGCGCCGATGGCCGGTCGCTGAACAGCTTGGCTGGAGAGACGACGACGGATGTCGAGCGATGGAGCTGCCCCAACGGGTTGCGGTTGCGATGCACCCCGTCGATGAGTTTGACCAGGCCAACCCGTCCTATACATCGAGGCGCCCGCGGCGCACCCGATAGGAGTCCGCCATGAACACACCCCCGATCGTCCCGCCGGAGCAGTGGGAGGCTGCGCGCCAGCAACTGCTCGTGAAGGAGAAGGAGTTGACCCGCGCCCGTGACGCGCTGGCCGCCGAGCGCCGGCGGATGCCGTGGCTGGCCGTGGAGAAGGAGTACGAGTTCGACGGGCCCAAGGGCAAGGTGAGCCTGCTCGACCTGTTCGATGGCCGCCGTCAGCTGATCGTCTACCGCGCCTTCTTCGAGCCCGGTGTGACCGGCTGGCCCGAGCATGCCTGCGTGGGCTGCTCGATGGTGGCCGACCAGGTCGCCCACGTCGCCCATCTCCACGCTCGCGACACCACGCTCGTGTTCGTCTCGCGCGCCCCGCAGGCGAACATCGAGCGCGTGAAAGCGCGGATGGGTTGGGAGATGCCCTGGTTCACAATGACGGACAGCTTTGACGCGGACTTCGGCGTGGAGGAGTGGCACGGCACGAACGCGTTTCTCCGCGACGACGACAGCGTGTTTCGCACCTACTTCACCAACGCCCGCGGGGATGAGGCGATGGGAGGCACCTGGAGCTACCTCGACATCACTGCGCTCGGACGCCAAGAGGAGTGGGAGGACTCGCCCGAGGGCTATCCCCAAACCCCGCCGTACGAGTGGTGGAACTGGCACGACGAATACGGCAGCTCCTAGCCCTGGGCGCCGAGAGGGCCCTGTCGCTCGACGGTCAGCCGCATCTGTGCGCCTCGACTATCTGTTCCTCGACGGCCGCCACTTCAAGATGCACCAGGGCGCGCCGGCCGAGCCGGTGCTGGCGGCGTAGGGCATCGACACCGACGGCAAGCCCGTGCTCGTGGGCCTGGCGCCTGCGGCATCGGAGTCCGCCGACGCGTGGGACGACTTCCTGGCCGACCTCCGGGAGCGTGGCCTGGGGGTGCCGCTGCTGGCATTGGCGACGGCGCCCCCGGGCTCACCGGGGCCTTCGACCGGGCGTTCCGGAACAGCCGGTAGTGGCTCAGTTTGACTCAGGCGGCGAGTAGGTCCCTTCGGTGCACTGATGCACCACCACGCCGCCCGAGTGGATCGAGTAGCGGCCCGAGGGTTCGTGTCCGATCGTTGATGGTCCAGGCTGGATCGGGACCTTCTCCCCGCAACCGGGGCATTCGATCTCTTCGTGCGACTGGGTCACGGGGGTAGCCTAACGACGCGGCCAAGCGGACGAAGATGCCGACCGACCTGAACCAGCGGGCGAAGGCGATCGTGGATCTGGCGACGGGCGAGCGGGAGCGGACGATCCTGACGCCGGGATGGAACCTGCCGCTGTTGAACTAGGGCGTCGTGGAGGTCAGAAGGGCGGGAAGGCCCGGGCCAGCAACATGAATCCCGAGGAGAGATCAGCGATGGCTCGGCGAGCCGCTGCCGCTCGGTGGCACTCAGACACCGCTTAGCCGCCCCGGGCTCTCATCCAACCCGTACTCTTCGACGAACTTCTCCGGCAACGAGTCGGTAATTGGCGCCAGCTGGTCAAGGGTGTACTCGTGTTCGCTCAAGTGGATCTGGATCGCTGCGTCCACGACCGTCGGCAGTTCCGGGGCAAGCGGATAAGGCTCGCCAGCGCTCCATCCGGCACGGCTGTACTGAACGGCCAAGCTCTTCACCTTGCTCGGCGGGAGAGCTGATCTCCGCGACGCCGCGGTGATGAGTTCCTTCATGGGCACCCGCCACTCAGCTTCAGAGAGGGAAGTCGCTGGAAAGGTCAGATTTCGCAGGTCTGCTTCTATCTCGCGTCTGGGCAGAAGCAACTCGCGAGCAAACACTTCTGCTTGTTCCTCCGGGTCACCATCGGGGGGAGTTGAATGCATTATCAGGTGGCCCAACTCGTGGGCGATCGGTCCATCGCTGACGGTCAACCGGCTGGTCCGAGTTCAAGAAGAACAAGGGTGGCGTTGGCCGGCACAAGGCGTCGAGGGCGGCGAGACCTTCACCTTTGACACTTGGAAGTAGGATGGGAAACGTTTTCAATCTGCTTTCCACACTTGAGCGTGAGCGGGCGTGCTCGTCACGCTTCTCGCCCAAGGCCACGCGGCGCTAGCTCGCCATATCCGTCACAGACGCCCTGACTCGCGTGCTGCCGCGGTGCCATTGCCCCACCTGACGTGCCCCACTTTCGCAACGATGGCACCACGATCTCGATGACTCGCGCTTGGAGGTCGACGACGAGAAAGGAGTGAACCTCGCCGTCGAGATATTCACTGTCACGTTGTCCTCGTGGAGAGACGAATCGAGCCCGAACGGGCGCTTCGCCTCGAACCCAACAATACGGCCTGGAGCGCGGGCGCTCCTCGGTGCCAGGCTAAGCCCGCTTGCCTTCGTGATGCTACAGGCGATACCTTGCCAAGCTGAAGGGTCGCGACGGTCGGCCGGCAAGGGAGGCACGTGGGACGCGACGAGCTGGACCAGTTGGCGGCAAAGCTGCTCGAGAACAGGGAACTTCGAGACCAGTTCCGAAGCGACCCGCGGGGGGCAGCGGAGCAGGCGGGGATCGCGCTCGATGATGAAGATCTCCGGATAATTCGAACCGTTGGCGCAGACAAGCTGAATGACGACGAACTCGTTCAGCTCCTCCGTACACGAGGCGTCTCTGCCTGAGCTTCATGAGTGGTTGACGCCGGTGGTATGACCGACGGGATTCCGCGAGTCGACTGCCGCGCGATGGTCGCTCCCCTAATGCGGTCCGCTCCGCTTCCAGGCGATGGCGCGCTATGGCTCGTGCGTTACTCGGGATATAGCTACCGCTTGTGAAGCATTGCCAATGCTCTTGGCGGCTGCGAGATAGGTCCCCGTCCCATGCGCCATGCTCCGGATGCTCCGGTAGGACCCAGGGCCGGTTCCCGGGCCAGCGCACAGTGACTATGAACTGCTGACGATGGTCGTTTGCGACGACATCCGGCCTACCGCACAGGCGCCGATTCCGGACGGCTGAGATGACTCGAGACGCAGCCCGTTCGGACGCCGTGGTCAAGGCGCTCCTGGCCTCGGCCCGGGACGCTTGGGTTCGAGCCTGCGCTCGAGGGGCACGGATTACCGAAGGCGCGGTAGGGCGCCGGGGGCCGGAGCTCCTCGGAATCCACTCCGAAGACGAAAGGGCGGTCTGTGATGGCGGGAAGCGGCGAGATCTACCGGCGGGACGACGGCAAGTGGTCGTTCCTGGTGAAGAGAGACAGCGGCGAACCGGTGGCGACCGATGCCGGCGAGGGCTACCCGGCGAAGGACGCGGCGCGGACGGTCGCGCAGCAGCTGATGCGGGGCGACTTCGACGGGCCCATCCTCGAGGAGCCGACGCTCATGTGCGGCCAGGAGATCACCGAGGACACGACGCTGGAGGACGACCTCCTCTGCACGAGTGGTCCGGGCCTGATCGTCGCCGCCGACAGCATCACCCTCGACCTGGGCGGGCACACGATCTCAGGGACGCAGGGGACTAGCGGGGCGCCCGGGATCCTGCTGCGCAACGTCACCGGCGTGACCGTGCAGAACGGGACCGTGCAGGGGTTCGGCGCCGGGGTCGTCATCCTCGAAGGCTCGGACAACACCATCCGCGGGATCACCGCCCAGGACAACATCGGGTCGGTGAGCGGCGAGCTGGGCGACGGCATCAACGCCTTGAACTCGAGCGACAATCTCATCCAGGGCAACAACATCCTGCGGAACGGGCCGTTCAGCGGGATCTCGCTGGTCGAGAGGTGTCAGGGCAACATGGTCCGCGGCAACATCGTGGCGGACAACAACATGCTGCACACGGGGAACCCGACCGCAGGCCGTCAGGACATGGGAATCCGCATCGAGGGCCCCGAGGCGAACAACAACCGGGTCATCGACAACACCGTCACGGGCAGCGGCGCCGAAGGGATCTCGCTGCACGCCACCTGCACCACCATGGATGCCACGCCCCAGTGCGTGGGCAGCCCGCCCAACGAGGGCAGCGAGGTCGCACGGAACACGTGCAACGGGAACGGCAGGAGCGGGCAGGGCTCGGGGATCAAGCTCTTCAGCACACCGAACGCGGTGGCGCCGACCCGCAACACCATCACCGACAACGTCACCGACAACAACGCCACCAACGGGATCTCCGTCGACTCTGGTGGTCCGGGCGTCGGCGCGACCGAGAACACCATCGCCCGCAACAAGGCCCACGGCAACCGCCGGTACGACGCCCTCGACGGCAACACCGACCGCCCGTGCGACGCCAACGTGTGGAGCGACAACGACTTCGGCACGGTGAACCAGCCGTGCGTGCGGGGGACGGGGACGCCGGGACCCGGACCGGGAGGCCCCTCCGGAGAGGAGACGAGCATCGGCCCGATCGACCTCCGGATCGACATGGACGCTCCGCAGCCGATGGTCCACGTCACCTACGACATCATCTTCAGCCAGCGCGATCTGCAGTCCAACCAGGTCTACTCGGAGGAGTGCCGCCTGATCGGCGACGACACGGGCGTCGGCGATCCTGCCGCGGCCGGAGGCGACGACACGTTGGGCTTCCTGACGCCCCTGTTCAACAACGACACGATGCCCCAGGCTGGGTCCCCCAGGCTGTCGCGCCACTTCATGAAGGCCTTCCGGAGAGGCGATCTGGACGAGGACAGCATGTCGATCCCCAACCCCGACGAGATCCGCGCCTCGGTCACGCTCACGCCGCTGCAAGCAGTACCGGCGGGCAACCCGATCCGCCGGGAGAGCGACGTCGTCAGCCTGAACCTCTGATTCTGGTCGTCGACGTGGACGATGCCCGAGGGGACCCGCTCGGCCAGCTCCAGGCCCTTCATGACGTCTCGGGTCAGGATGCCGAAGCGCCAACCTGTACTCGCTGTCCGCGGCCAGAACGGCCGCTCCTCGATCCGCGGGCCCTGTCCTCGAACGATGTCCGGGCCCATGCCTTCAGGGCCTCGGCGGCGCGGGCACCGGCCCGCCTGACGTCGTCGCGGTTGGCGAGCCCCACGGTGGCGAGGGTGGTCCCCGTCGGCCGGAGACAGGGCGGTGTAGGATGACCGGTGAACCTACGACTTGTTGGGGACGCCTCGTTTGCAGGACGGCCACATAGTCCGCCCGCACAGGCCCGACGCCCTCTCTGAGCCTTGACCGGAGGAGCGCTCGTGACCCCAGACCCAACGCCTCAGCCCCTCGCCCTCGCCACCGTCCAAGCAGTCGTCGACTCGCGGCTAGACGAGGACGACGAACCCCAGCCCCGGCAGTGCGGGCGCTGTCGGATGATGTTCAGGGGTGACCCGACGCTCGACATCCGGGCACGTGACGGGTGGTGTCTGTGCCCCCCCTGCGAGGCGATCCTGCTTCCGGGCATTGCCCGACGCGCCAACGCCATCGCCCTCCGCCGCCCCGTGCAGGCCAGTGATGACGCCTGAAGCGCCCACCGTCGCCAGCCGAGGCGCGCTTCCGGTTTGCCCTTCCGGACCACGCCCGTCGCCCAGCGCGCAGCAGGTGTGGCGCCGCGCCGCAGAGGCCACCGACCCTCTCGACCGACATGACGTGTTGGCCGTCGTGCTCGAATTGCTGCGAGCCGCTCACCACGACGTCGTCACGGTGTCACACGCGCTGACGATCGGCCGTAGATGTGCGCTCGAGCATCCCTCCGACGCGGCCGTCCAACGGGGCGTGGTGTTCCTCGAGCACGCGCTCACGTTCATGGGTGCCGAGCTCCGGGCCGGCGACCGATGAGTTGAGGCGCCGGGCCTCACCAGCTGATCGCCCTCAGCACCGAAGCGGCGACGGCTGGCGGCGCCCTCCAGCAGAGGTCGCGGACAAATGCCTCCGGAGCCCCCGCCACGCCCGCTCTGCTCCCAGGTCTTGTGGTGTCGGAGGGGGGACTTGAACCCCCACGCCCTTGCGGGCACATGGCCCTCAACCATGCGCGTCTGCCTATTCCGCCACTCCGACGTGGCCCTCCATCCTACCGCCCTAGTCGTCGAGCCGAACCTGGGAGGCGTCGAACGTCCCGAAGACCGAGAGGGCCAGGTTCTCCACCCGGGGGGCGGTCACCGCGTGGGTCTGGAACTGGGCGACGGGGAGCACCGGCACCTGGGCGAGCACGAGCTTCTCGGCCTCCTGGTAGGCGGCCATGCGCTTGCCCTCGTCGGGCTCGGCCCGGGCCTGGCGGAGGAGACCGTCGACCTCACCGGAGGAGAACCCGCTCACGTTGTCGGTCGTTCCCGACGTGAAGAGGGGCGTGAGGAAGGCGTCGGGGTGGGGGTAGGCGCCGATCCAGCCCAGGCGGAACATCTCCTGCTGGCCCGAGAGGGCGAACTTGAGATAGTCGCCGTAGGCGTGGGGGCGCAGGCCGGCGTTGATGCCCACGGCCTTGAGGTTGGCCTGCATGGCCTCGGCCACCGCCGCCTGAGTGGGGTTGTCGTCGAAGTCGATGGCGAACTCGGGCGGCGGCCGCTCCCCGAAGGCCTCCTCGAGCAGAGCCCGGGCCCGGTCGGGGTCGAAGCGACACACCTCCGCGCAGGCGTTGGGCTGCGAGCCGGGGACGCCCTCGGCCACCAGTCCCGTCGCCGTCAGCACCGACCTGCCGTACACCACCCGGACGATGGCGTCGCGGTCGATGGCGTGGACGATGGCCTGGCGGAAGCGCTGGTCGGCGAACTTCGGGTTCTTCAGGTTGAAGGCGTAGAACAGCTGGCCGATGTAGGGCCGGAAGCCGTCCTCGCCCAGGCCCCGGGGCACGGGCTCGAACTGGTTGGTGGGTGCCTCGGCCCAGTCGACGCCGCCCCGCAGGAAGTCGGCGTAGGCGCTGGCCACGTCGCGGGCGAGGAACACGTTGATGCCCTTGACCTCGGTCTTGGCCTCGGGCGCGGGAACCAGGCGCAGCTCGGAGTCGGTCCGGGACTGGATGACGAAGGGCCCGCTGCCCATGGGCTGGCGGGCGAAGGCGGGCGAGGGCGGCACGGACTCCACGGACTCCCGGGGGACGATCCCGAACACGGGGTTGCCGAGGACCGCGGGGAGGACGGCGTGGGGCGCGTCGAGGTTGAAGCGCACCACTTCGGGGGACGGCGTGCTGAGGCCGGCCAGGTCGCCGGCCTTGCCGGTGACGTTGTACGGCTTGAACCCGGCGACGAGCTCCAGTTGGGTGACGCCCGGTGAGCTCGAGCCCCGGCGGGCGATGCGCTCGAACGTGTACTTCACGTCGGCCGAGGTGATCTGGCGGCCGTTGCCGAAGCGGGCGTCGGGGCGGAGGGTGAAGTCCCACTGCGTGAAGTCCGGGGTCGCCTCCCACGCGGAGGCCAGCGCGGGCTTCACTGCGAGGGTCTTGGCGTCGTAGGCCGTCAGGCCGTCGAACAGCTGCTCGGCGAGGAGGAGCTCGGAGGGGGAACGGGCCTGGGCCGGGTCGAGGGACCCGGGCGCCTCCACGCCCAGACGGAGGACGCCGGGCGGCGGCTTCGCGGCCGACGCCGAACCACCACTCGAGCAGGCGACGGCCGCCAGGGCTACGACGAGGAGGGCGGTGGAGGCCGGCGCCCGAAAGCCCTTCGGTCGCCTGTGCACGGTCCGGGAGTCTAGGGAACCGGCGCAGCGCCGCCAGGTCACCCGTCGGCTACTGAAGCCGGATCTCCAGGATGATCGTGGTGAACGCGAAGACGATGCACGTGGCCACGGTGATGCGGTCGAGGTTGCGCTCGACCACGGTGGACCCGGCCGCCGCGCTGCCCATGCCCCCTCCGAACATGTCGGAGAGGCCGCCCCCGCGCCCGCTGTGCAGGAGGACGAGGAGGATCAAGGCCAGCGAGACGCCGACGTGGATGACGAGGACGATGGGCGTCAGCACGGGACCGAAATCTACCAGCCGGTCGCGGCTACCCCGACCCCGCCTTGCGGTACTGGACGATCTTGGCGAACTCGTCGGGGTCGAGGCTGGCCCCCCCGACCAGGGCTCCGTCCACGTCGGGCTGGGCCATGATCTCGGCGATGTTGGACGACTTCACCGAACCGCCGTACTGGATGCGGACGGAGGCGGCGGGGTCGTCGCCGTGGAGCTCGCCGATCACCTTGCGGATGAGGCTGATGGTTGACTGGGCGTCCTCGGGCGTTGCCGTCTTGCCCGTCCCGATGGCCCAGATCGGCTCGTAGGCCACCACCATCCCCGCCACCCGCTCGGGGTCGACGCCGGAGAGGGCCGACTTCACCTGGCCGGTGACCTTGTCCTCGGTGCCGCCCGCCTCCCTCTCCTCGTCGGTCTCGCCCACACAGAGGATCGGCGTCATCCCCGCCTTCCAGACGGCCTCCAGCTTCTTGCGCACGTCGTCGTCGCTCTCGCCGAGCACCTCCCGGCGCTCGGAGTGGCCGACGACGACGTAGCTCACGTTGAGCTTGGCCAGCATCGGGGCGCTGACCTCGCCGGTGAACGCCCCCGACTCCTCCCAGAAGCAGTTCTGGGCGCCCAGGGCGATCGGGATCTTGTCCGCCTCCAGAAGGGTCTGGATCGAGCGCAGGCCGGTGAACGGCGGGTGCACCGAGACGTCCACCGCGTCGTAGTCGGCGGGATCGAGCCGGTAGGAGAGCTTCTGCACCACCTGGATGGCGTCGAGGTGGTTGTGGTTCATCTTCCAGTTGCCGCTGATCAACGGCTTCCGCTCAGGCATCGCCGTTCCCGCCTTCCGCGTTGGGGGCCTCCCGCAGGGCCTGGAGACCGGGGAGATCGCCCTTCTCGATGAGCTTCAGCGAGGCGCCGCCCCCGGTGGAGATGTGGTCGACGCCGTCGGCGAAGCCGAACTTGGCCACTGCCGAGGCGCTGTCACCGCCGCCCACGACCGTGAAGCCCTTGGCGTTGGCCACCGCCTCGGCCATGCGCTTGGTGCCCTCGGCGAAGCGGTCGTCCTCGAACATCCCCATGGGCCCGTTCCACAGCACCGTGCCCGCCTCGGCGACGGTCTCGGCGAATGCCTTGGCGCTGTCGGGCCCGATGTCGAGGCCCTTCCACCCGTCGGGGACGTCGGCGCCCTTGGTGTCGATCTCCTCGTCGGGACCCATGGCCACGACATCGGTGGGCAGGAGGATGTCCTGGCCCGAGTCGAGCAGCTTCCGGCAGGCGTCGATCTGGTCCTCCTGCAGGAGGGAGTCACCCACGTCGTGACCCTGGGCGGCGAGGAACGTGAAGCACATCCCCCCGCCGATGACCAGGGCGTCGACCTGGTTGAGCAGAGCCTTGATGACCCCGAGCTTGTCGCTGACCTTGGCCCCGCCGAGCACCGCGACGAAGGGTCGGTCGGGCTCGTCCAGCAGGCCGCCCAGGACCTCCACCTCCCTCGCCAACAGGCGGCCGGCGGCGCTGGGGAGGTGCCTGGGCGGCCCGACCACCGAGGCGTGGGCCCGGTGGCAGGCGCCGAAGGCGTCGTTGACGTAGAGGTCCTTGCCCTCGACCAGACGGCGCACGAAGTCGTCGTCGTTGTCCTCCTCACCGGGGTCGAAGCGCAGGTTCTCCATGAGCTCGACGTCGGGGGCGAGCTCGGAAAGGCGCTGGCGCACCGGGTCGAGGGAGTACTCGGGGTCGGGCTTGCCCTTGGGCCGCCCCAGGTGGGCGCAGGCCACCACCTTCGCCCCTTTCTCGGTGAGCCATTGGAGGGAGGGCAGGGCGGCCCGGATGCGGTGCTCGTCGTCGATCTTCCCGTCGGAGATCGGGACGTTGAAGTCGACTCGGACGAGGACCGTCTTCCCGTTCGGGTCGGGAAGGTCCTCGAGGACGGGGAGCTTCACGACTTCCCCTCCTCTCTACTTGTTCGCCGCGCCGACGCGCTCCGCGAGCTCGACGAGGCGGTTGGAGTAGCCCCACTCGTTGTCGTACCAGCCCGCCACCTTGACCAGATTGCCCATCGTCATCGTGAGGTCGGAGTCGAAGGTGAGGGACGCCGGCGACCCGATGATGTCGGTGGACACGAGAGGATCGTCGGAGTACTCGATCACCGGAGCCAGCGGGCCTTCGGTGGCGGCCTTGCGGAAGGCGTCGTTCACCTCCTCGACGGTGACGTCTCTCTCGACGATGGCGGTGAAGTCGGTGATGGAGCCCACCGCGACCGGCACGCGGAGGGCGAAGCCGTCGAGCTTGCCGTCCATGGCCTCGAGCACGAGCCCGGTGGCGCTGGCCGCCCCCGTCGACGAGGGGATGATGTTGAAGGGGGCCGACCGGGCCCGCCGGAGGTCCTTGTGGGGGAGGTCGAGGAGGCTCTGGTCGTTGGTCATGGCGTGCACCGTGGTCATCAGGCCCCTCTGGATCCCGAACGCGTCGTCGATGACCTTGACCAGGGGCACGAAGCAGTTGGTGGTGCAGGAGGCGTTGGACACGACCTTGTGCTTCTCGGGGTCGAAGGTGTCGTCGTTGACGCCGACCACGAAGGTGGCGTCGGCCCCCTTGGCCGGGGCGGACACGACCACCCGAGGGGCTCCGGCGTCGAGGTGCTTGGCCGCCGAGTCGCGGTCGGTGAAGATCCCCGTGGACTCGACGACCACGTCGACCTCGAGCTCACCCCAGGGGAGCGCCTTGGGGTCCTTCTCGGCGAGCACCTTGATGGCCTTGCCGTCGACCGTGATGCTGTCATCGCCGGCTTCCACACTCTCCTTGAGCGAGCCGAGGACCGAGTCGTGCTTCAGGAGGTGGGCCAGCGTCTCCGGGTCGGTGAGGTCGTTGACCGCGACCAGCTCGAGGTCGCTGCCCCGGTCGAGCATGGCCCGATAGAAGTTTCGCCCGATGCGACCGAATCCATTGACCCCCACGCGGACTGCCATGTGTCCTCCTTCGCTCGTCGACGTGACCCGCGAGGGAACTTACCTTCGCCTCTTCCTCGGGGTCACCCTGAGTCCTACCCAGTCCCGCCGATGGAGTAGCCCTCAGGCGGGGGGGACCAGCTCTTTCAGGGCGACGGCCAGGAGCTCCGGGTCGTGGACGGCGGCCCCCGCCAGGGCCACGGGCCGCTCGACGCAGGGAACGCCGGTGCGGCCGACGGGCAGGGCACCCCGGTGGTGGAGGACCACGTCGACCTCGAGGCCGTGGGCCCGGAGGGCGTCGACGTGGGCGGCCACGTCGTAGCCCGAGGTCTCCGGCGGCTGCTCGCGCAGGTTGCACACGTAGATCTTGCGACCGGCGGTGGTGGCCAGGGCCTCGCGGATCGCGGGGACGGCGACGACGGCGAGGACGCTCGTGAACAGGGAGCCGGGGCCGATGACGACCTGGTCGGCCGCGGCCACGACCTCGAGCACGTCGGGCGGGGGGGCGGCGTCGGCCGGCACCAGCGACACCCCGGCGATGCGCCCGGCCCTGGCCACGGCCACCTGGCCCGACACCGAACCCAGGCCGTCGCCGGTCGCACCCTTGAGCACGACCGGCTCCGACGTGGCCGGCAGCACCCGCCCCGCCGCACCCAGCAGGCGGCCGGCCTCGGCCAGGGCCAGCGTGAAGTCGCCGGTGGCGTCGGCCAGGCCGGCGATCACCAGGTTGCCGAAGGCGTGGCCCTCGAGGTCGCCGGCGCCGAAGCGGTGCTCGAAGGCGGCGGTCCACGGCGAGTCGCGGCGGGCCAGGGCCACCAGGCACTTGCGCAGGTCGCCCGGCGGCGGGATCCCGAACGCGTCGCGGAGCCGACCGCTCGAACCGCCGTCGTCCGCCACCGAGACCACGGCCGAGATGTCGTCGGCGTAGCGCCGCACGGCGGCGAGGGTGGCCGCCAGCCCGTGGCCGCCACCGAGGGCCACGACCCGGGTCACGGCTGGGAGCCCGTCGGGAGCTCAGCCCGGTGCTTGTCCACGTCCCGGTGGGAGATGGTGGGCGAGAAGCCCCGGGCCTGCAGCAGGCGGCCCAGCTCCTCGGCGATGACCACCGACCGGTGCGTGCCGCCCGTGCACCCCACGCCGACCGACAGGTAGGACTTGCCCTCCTTCACGTAGGCGGGCAGGAGGAGGGCGAGGAGGTCGTCGAGGCGGGCCAAGAACTCGGAGGTCTCCGGCTGGCCGCACACGTACTCCCGTACGGGCTGGTCGAGGCCGGTGAGCGGGCGCAGCTCGTCCACCCAGTGAGGATTGGGGAGGAAGCGGCAGTCGAGGACGAGGTCGACGTCGAGGGGGAGGCCGTGCTTGTACCCGAAGGACACCACGCTCGTCTGCAGCCCGGTCTCGGTGTCGCGGGCGAAGAGCTCGAGGAGGCGGTCGCGTAGCTGGTGGACGTTGAGGTTGCTGGTGTCGACGACGACGTCGGCCTGGGACTTCACCGGGTCGAGGAGCTCCCGCTCCCGCTCGATGCCCTCCGAGACGCGGTCGGCCTCGGCCATGGGGTGCCGGCGCCGGGTATTCTCGTAGCGGCGGACGAGCACCTCGGTGGTGGCCTCCAGGAACAGCACCCGGACCCGCGCCGCCGTGCTGCGCAGCTGGTCGAGGGCGGGGGTGAGCTCGTCGAAGTAGGCGCCGGTGCCGACGACGAGGGCCACCCGCTCCGTGGTCGACCCCGGGGCCTGGACCAGCTCGGTGACCTTCGGGAGCAGGGCGGGCGGCATGTTGTCGATGACGAACCAGCCGAGGTCCTCGAACGTGTCGGCGGCCTGTGACCGGCCCGCGCCCGACAGGCCGGTGATGATGAGGAATTCGCTCACGTCGCGCCCAGGATACCGGGGGCGACCCTTTCGGCCCGGAGCAGGAGCAGGCGGGGGATGGTCGCCGCCTCCCGGTACTCGGCGGCCCGGGCC
>DASZOE010000499.1:0-3298 GCA_035550945.1 Acidimicrobiales bacterium | reverse complement strand
GCAGCCTCACCCGCCGATCTGGGTGGGGGCCGGCGGCCGGCGGCGGACGATCCCCATCGCCGCCCGCCACGCCGACGCCTGGCACTCGTTCGGTTCCGTCGACGCCCTCCGCCGGAAGGCGGCGGTGCTCGACGAGCACGCCCGCGGCGCGGGTCGCGACCCGGCCGAGATCCTCCGGTCCACCAGCCTGTCGCTGTCGGAGCCGTGGACCGAGGTGCGGGCCACCGCGCTGCGGCTGGCCGACGCCGGGTTCACCTACCTGATCGCCAGCTGGCCGGCCGAGGGGCGGCGCCGGCTCGAGGAGTTCGTCGACCGCCTCCTGCCCGAGCTGGCGGCCCGTTGACGACCACCGTCGCTCCGGGGGTCGTGCAGCTCGACACCTTGCTCGGGGGCTGGGAGCGGGTCACCGCCGGCTACCTCGTCGAGGGTCCGGCCCCCGTGCTGGTCGAGACCGGGAGCCAGTCCTCCGTCCCTGCCCTCGTCGCCGCCCTCGACGGGCAGGGAGTGGGCCCCGGCGACCTGGCCGCGGTGGTCGTCACCCACGTCCACCTCGATCACGCCGGCGGGGTGGGCGACGTGGCCCGGGCCTTTCCCGGGGCCACCGTGTATGTGCACGAGAAGGGCGCCCGCCATCTGGCCGACCCGTCCCGCCTCGTCGAGTCCGCGGGGCGGGTGTACGGCGAGCTGCTCGACCGCCTCTACGGGCGGCTCGCGCCCACCGACGCCGACCGCATCCGCGTGCTGGGCGACGGCGAGGCGATCGCGCTGGGCGGCGGCCGGGTCCTCACCGCCATCGACTCGCCCGGTCACGCCAAGCACCACCTCGGGCTGCTGGACTCGGGGACCGGGCTGTTGTTCGCGGGCGACGCGGTGGGGGTGCGCCTGCCAGATGTGGGGGTGCTGCGGCCGGCCACGCCTCCCCCCGACTTCGACCTCGACGCCGCGGTGGCGTCCCTCGGCCGCTTCGCGGCCCACCGGCCCCGGGCCCTGGCTCTGGCCCACTTCGGCGTCGTTCCCGGCGACCCGCTCGCCCTCCTGACGGAGGCCGAGGAGGCCCTGCGCCGGTGGGCCGACGCCGCCGAGCGGGCGTACCGGCAGGGGGCCGACGTTGCCGACGCGCTCACCGCCGCCTTCGCCGACGAGCTCGCGTCCACCGACGAAGGGCTCCGGGAGCGGGTGGAGACGCTCAACGGGATCCACTCCAACGCCGCCGGGCTCCGGCGCTGGCTGGAGAAGCGACGGTCGGACGGGACGCCGCCGGACTGAGCCCGTCCCCGCCGACCGAGGACGGGGCCGGGAGGTACCGTCGGGGACAGGAGGGCAACCGGCGAAATGGACTTCAGCTCGCCCGACACGTGGCGGTGGATCTGGGTGGCGGCCGCTCTCGTCTTCACCGTCGGGGAGATCGCGGTGGCGGGTTCGTTCTTCCTCCTGCCGTTCGGGGTCGGCGCCATAGTGGCGGCGGTGATGGCCTTCGTCGGCGGGTCGGTCGCCCTGGAGTGGCTGGCCTTCGTCCTCGTGTCCGCCATCGGCTCCGCCGTCCTCCGGCCCCTGGCCAGGCGGCTCGACCAGGGCCCGACCCACGCCATCGGCGCCACCCGGTGGGTCGGGAGGGAGGCCTACGTGCTGCGCGACATCCCCTCCGAGCCGGGGGCCACGGGCCTCATCCGGCTCGACCGGGAGGAGTGGCGCGCCGAGAGCCTGATGGGAGTGCCGATCCCCGCCGGGTCCACGGTGCTGGTCAGCCGGGTGGACGGGACGCGCCTGGTCGTCCTGCCGCTCCAGGAGCCGTTGGAACCCGGGCCGCCCACCAGTCCCCAGTCGTAGCTCTCAGAGAGGACGAACCCAATGGCATTCATCATCGTCCTGGCGGCAGTCGCCTTCGTGCTGTTCGTCGTCGTGCTCAGCGGGGTGAAGATCATCCGCCCCTACGAGCGGGGGCTGGTGGAGCGGCTCGGCAAGTACCGCGACACCGTCGAGCCCGGCCTCCGCCTGATCGTGCCCTTCATCGAGCGCATCGAGAAGGTGGACATGAGGGAGCGGGTGGTCGACGTGCCGCCCCAGGAGGTGATCACCTCCGACAACGTCGTCGTCTCCGTGGACGCCGTCATCTACTACGAGGCCACCGATCCGCAGCGCCTCGTCTACAACGTCGTCAACTTCTACCTGGCCGTCAGCAAGCTGGCCCAGACCAACCTGCGCAACGTGGTCGGCGACATGCAGCTCGACGAGGCCCTCACCTCCCGGGACACGATCAACACCAAGCTGCGCGACATCCTCGACGACGCCACCGACAAGTGGGGGACCAGGGTCGTGCGGGTCGAGATCCAGCGCATCGACCCGCCCTCCGACGTCATGCACGCCATGCACGAGCAGATGAAGGCCGAGCGCACCCGGCGTGCCGTCGTCACCCAGGCCGCGGGCGAGCGGGAGGCGGCCATCGCCCGGGCCGAGGGCGAGAAGCAGGCCGCCATCCTCCAGGCCGAGGGCCTCCGGCAGGGCGCCATCCTCAGCGCCCAGGGCGAGGCCGAGGCCACCCGCACCGCGGCCGACGCCGAGCGCTTCCGGCAGACGGCGGTCGCCGAGGGAGAGGCCAACGCCATCCAGACGGTCTACCGGGCGATCCACGAGGGCGGCCCGTCGGCCGACCTCATCGCCGTGAAGTACCTGGAGACGCTCCAGGTCATGGCCAACGGTCAGGCCACGAAGATCTTCCTGCCCGCCGAGTCGTCGGCGCTGCTGGGGGCCCTCGCCGGCATCAAGGAGGTCCTGGCGCCGCTCGACGGCAAGGCCTCGTCGCCCCGCCGCCGGTCCGGCGACGCGGGCTGAAGCGGCCCTCTAGGCCGGCGTCCGCCGTTCCCCGCCGCTCTCCACCAGCCGGTACCCCCGCTTCGGGACGGCGGCGATCGACAAGTCGAGGGGTGACAGCCGGGCGCGCAGCCGGGAGACCAGCACCTCGAGCCGGCGCCGGCCGCCGCTGGCCTGCGGGGCCTGGACGCAGTGGCTGTCCCAGACCTCCCGGACCAGCACGGGCGTCGGGCAGGTGGCCCCGGCCCGCCGCGAGAGGGACCTCAGGAGGGCGAACTCCAGCTCGGTGAGGGGTACCTGGTGGTCCCCCCGCCGGGCCGTCCGAAGGTCGGGGTCGAGCGCCACGGGCTCGCGGCCCTCGGGCGTCACCCGCCACGTGGCCACCGCGGCGACGAGGGCCTCCACGCTCGCCTGCGCCGGGCAGGCCGCAACCCGCACGCCGCGGGCCTCGAGGGCGCGGGCCGTGGCCGGTCCCAGGGCCGTCGCCGCC
>DASZOE010000498.1:0-6744 GCA_035550945.1 Acidimicrobiales bacterium | reverse complement strand
ATCCCGGTCCCACCCCGCGACGAGCAGACGGTCAAGGAGATGGTCGACGCCCAGGCGGCCGCGGTGGGCAAGCTCAGGGACATCGGCGCGGCGGCGAGGGCGAACAACGAGCGCCGGACGGCGGCCCTCGCCGACGAGCTGAACGTGATGGAGACGGCGGCCTCGGCCAAGGCCGACGCCTACGGCATCCAGGCCTGCGGCACGGGTTCGGTCTTCGAGGAGTGACCGGTCGCCGGCGGAAGCCGCCGGGCGCCCCGTCGCTAGCGTGAGCCCCGACATGGCGGACGACGGGAGGAGCCGATGAGCCGGGGGGCACTGGTGGTCGCCGGCCTGGCCACTGCCGCCGTCCTCGTCCGCAGCCCCGACGGCGGTCGCGGGCTCCAGCTCGCGCTGCTCGTGGTCGCCTTCTCGGCGCTGGCCGTCGTGATCGCCGCCGAGCGCCGCCGGCCCCGCCTCGGCCGCGGTCTGGTCCTCGGCACCACCGCCGTCCTCCTGGTCCTCGCCGTGGCCGTCCCGCCGCGGCAGTCGGGGGACGTGTGGTCCTACGCCATGTACGGCCGCATGGTGAGCGAGTACCGGACCAGTCCCTACCGCCACACGCCCGCCGAGTTCAGGAGCGACCCCATCGGACGGCGTGTCCCCCGGTTCTGGGAGGACTCGCGCTCGGTCTACGGCCCCGCCTTCACCGCCCTCTCGGCGGCCGGCATGGCCGCCGCCGGGCGGTCGGCGACCCTGGCCCGCCTCTTCTTCCAGGGCCTGGCCGCCCTCGCCGTGGCCCTCGCCCTCCTCGTCGTCGACCGCCGTTCCCGCGACCCGGTGGCCCTCGCCTTCCTCGGCGTGAACCCGGTCACCGTCGTGAGCGTGGTCAACGGCGCCCACAACGACGCCCTCGTGGGCCTGGCCCTCCTGGGCGGCGTCGTGCTGGTCGCGGTCCGTCGTCCGGCGTGGGCGGGGGCCGCCCTGGCCGGGGCCGCCCTGGTCAAGGTCGCCGCCCTTCTCCCCCTGGCCGCGGTGGCGGTGTGGGTGTGGCGCCACCACGGCCGCCGGGCGGCGACGGTCCTCGCCGGGGCCGCCGCCGGAGTGGGCCTCGCCGGCCTGCTCCTGGCCGGGGGACCGGTGGTGCTCGAGGCCCTGGGCGACCTGAGCGGCAGGGTGAACGGCGGGTCGGTGTGGGCCGGGCCCTACCGCTGGATCGAGGGCTCGGCCCCGCCCGCCTCGGGGGGAGGTGGACTGGGACGGGCCCTCACCCTCGCCGGCACCGCGGCCGCGGCCGCCCTGACCGCCCTGCTCGCCGCCCGGCGGAGCGGGAAAGGCGGCGGGGACGGCCTGGTCCTGGTTGCCGCCGGCTCGGTCGTCGCCTACCTGCTGGTCGGGGCCTACGTCCTGCCCTGGTACCTGGCGTGGGGCCTGCCCCTGCTGGCCCTCGTCTGGCGCTGGCGGGTGGGGTGGCTGGCCATGGCCTGCGCCGCCCTGCTCCAGCTGGGCACGGCTCGCCCGCCCCGTTCGCCGCCGCCGCTGGCCGTGGGCGACCCCGTCTCCCGCCTCCAGATCGACCTGTACCAGATCTGGGCGCCGCTCCTCGAGGCCGCCGTCGTGGTCTTCGTCGTGGTCGCCACCGTCCGCCGCCTGCGGCGCAGCGGCCGGCCGGCGACGGAGGACGGTGCGGCGTCGGAGACGGGCCCCGCGGCCCGGGCGAGGGTCAGCCCCGCAGCAGCTCGGCCACGCTGAACGCCAGGTCGAGGGCCTGGCGCGCGTTCAGGCGGGGGTCGCACATGGTGAGGTAGCGGTCGTCGAGCTGGTCGTCGAGCACGTTCCCGGCGCCGCCCAGGCACTCGGTGACGTCGTCGCCCGTGAGCTCGACGTGCAGCCCGCCCGGCCACGTCCCCTCCTCCCGATGCACGGCGAAGAAGGCGCGGACCTCGGCCAGGATGTCGTCGAAGCGGCGGGTCTTGCGCCCCGACGCCGACACGAACGTGTTGCCGTGCATGGGGTCGCACACCCAGACCACGGGATGGCCGGCGCCGGCGACGGCGCGGACCAGCGGCGGGAGGAGCTCCTCCACCCGCGCCGCGCCCAGGCGGGTGACGAGCGTGAGCCGTCCCGGTACCTGGCCGGGGTTGAGGACCTCGCACAGCTCGACGGCCTCCTCGGGCGAGGCCGAGGGCCCGAGCTTGACGGCGACGGGGTTGGCCACTCCGGTGAGGAACGACACGTGGGCGCCGTCGGCGCGGCGGGTCCGGTCGCCGACCCAGAGCAGGTGGGCCGAGCAGTCGTACCAGGTGCCGGTGAGGGAGTCCTGGCGGGTGAGCGCCTCCTCGTAGCCGAGGAGCAGGGCCTCGTGGCAGGTCCAGAGGTCGACCTGGTGGATCGTCACCTCGTTGGTGAGATCGATTCCGCAGGCGGACATGAAGCGCAGGGCCCGGTCGATCTCCGAGGCGATCTGCTCGTAGCGCTGGCCCTGGCCGCTGTCGGCCACGAACTCCTGGTTCCAGACGTGCACCTTGGTGAGGTCGGCGAACCCGCCCTTGGTGAAGGCGCGGACCAGGTTCATGGTCGCCGCCGACTGGTGGTAGGCCTGCAGCAGGCGGCTCGGGTCGGCCACCCGGGCCGCGGCGGTGGGAGCGGCGTCGTTGACCATGTGGCCCCGGAAGGCGGGGAGCACCGTGCCCTCGACGGTCTCGGTGGGCGAGCTGCGGGGCTTGGCGAACTGCCCGGCGATGCGGCCCATCTTCACGACCGGGACCCCGGCGCCGTAGGTGAGCACCACCGCCATCTGGAGGATGACCTTGAGCTTGTCCCGGAGGGAGTCGGCCGAGAAGTCGAACGACTCCGCGCAGTCGCCGGCCTGGAGGACGAACCCCCGGCCCTCGGCCACGTCGCCCAGGCTCTGGGTGAGGGACCGCATCTCGCCCGCGAAGACGAGCGGGGGCATCGCCTCGATGCGGGCCAGCACCTCGGCCAGCGCGGCCGGGTCGGGCCAGTCGGGCTGCTGCTCGGCCGGCCGGTCCCGCCAGGTCCTCGGCGTCCAGGGAGTGGTGTCGGTGCTCATGGGTTCAGGCGCGCCCATCCCGCCGGTACGCGCCACCGAGGCTAGATGACGCGGACCGCCATTGGCTCCGGACCTCTCGGGGCACGGGTGGCGACACCCGGTCACACGTCCGATGGGCTCCTACACTCCTCGGGTGCCAGGCGAGCGCCTCGGGGTCTTCGGCGGGACCTTCGACCCCGTCCACGTCGGCCACCTGGTCGCCGCCGTCAACGCCCGCCACGCGTGCGCGCTCGACCGCGTGCTCCTCGTCGTGGCCAACCGCCCGTGGCAGAAGCAGGACCGGGCCGTCAGCCCCGCCGAGCACCGGCTGGCCCTCGTCGATGCCGCCGTCGAGGGGTCGCCGGGGCTGGAGGCCAGCAGCCTGGAGATCGACCGGGGCGGTGAGACCTACACCGCCGACACCCTCGAGGTGCTGGCCGCCGAGGACCCCGGTCGGGAGCTCTTCCTGATCGTGGGCGGCGACGTGGCCGCCGAGCTCGGCTCGTGGCGGCGCGTGGACGCCGTCCGCGACCTGGCCCGGCTGGTCGTGGTCAGCCGGCCCGGCGCGCCCGAGGCCGACCCCGGTCCCGGGTGGCGGGTGACCCGCGTCGACATCCCGCTCCTCGACCTGTCGGGCTCGGACCTGCGGGCCCGTGCCGCCAGGGGCCTGCCCCTCGACCACCTGGTCCCCGCGGCCGCAATCGACCGCATCCGCGCCCTGAATCTGTACGCTGGGGGCAGATGAGGACGACGCCCGCCCTGGCCCGTGGCAGCCGCCGCCAGTGCGTTCAGGCACGCCGCCGGGTGCGCGTTTGACCGACGTCTCGGCGTCCGGCTCCTCCGTCCTGTCCCCGCCGGCCCCCGAGGCCGCCCCTGTCCCGATCGGAGGGATCCCCACGTACAACGACAGCGAAGCCGTCGAGCAGGTGCGCGAGTGGGCCCGCACGGCCGCCCGCGCCGCCGATGCCAAGGGTGGTGACGACACGGTGATCCTCGAGGTCGGCAGGGTGCTGGCCATCACCGACGCCTTCGTCATCACCAGCGGGCGCAACCATCGCCAGGTCCGTACCATCTCCGAGGAGGTCGAGGCGCGGGTCAAGGTCGACGGGGGCCCGGCGCCCCTGCGCGTCGAGGGTGCCGACCAGGCCGAGTGGGTGCTGCTCGACTACGGCGACTTCGTCGTGCACGTGTTCCTCGACGACGTGCGCTCGTACTACGACCTCGAGCGCCTGTGGTCCGACGCCCCCCGCCTGCCGTGGGGCGAGCCCGCTTCGGCGTCGGCGTCGGCCCGCGACTGACGGCCGTCCCGACGCCCGGCTGCTGACCGGTCCGGCGGCTCGGGGCAGGACACCCGCCTGACGACGATGGCCGGTCCCGACGCGGTCGTGGTGGGGGCGGGGCCCAACGGGCTGGCCGCGGCCGTCGCCCTGGCCCGGGCCGGCCGGTCGGTCGTCGTGCTGGAGGCCACGGCCGCCATAGGCGGCGGCGCCCGCTCCGAGGAGCTCACCCTGCCCGGGTTCGTGCACGACACCTGCTCGGCCGTGCACCCCCTGGGGGCGGGTTCGCCCTTCCTCGCCGGGCTGCCCCTCGGGGAGCACGGCCTGGCGTGGGCCCACTCCGAGCTGGCTTGCGCCCACCCCCTGCCCGGCGGCTCGGCCGCCGTCCTCGGCCCCTCGGTGGACGACACCGCGGCCGGCCTGGGGCCCGACGCCCGGGCCTGGCGCCGGCTGTTCGGGCCGCTCGTCCGAGACTGGGAGCCGCTGCGGGACACGTTCCTCGCGCCCCTGCTGCGGCCCCCGGCCCATCCCGTGGTCATGGCCCGGTTCGGGGGGCACGCCCTGTGGCCGGCGTCGGCCCTCGCCCGCCGGCGCTTCCGGGGCGAGGCCGCCCGGGCCCTGTTCGCCGGCCTCTCGGCCCACGCCATCCTCGACCTGGGCCATCCGCTCACGTCCGCCTTCGGGCTCGTCCTCGGGGCCGGGGGCCACGCGGTGGGCTGGCCCGTGGCCCGGGGCGGGTCGCAGCGCATCGCCGACGCCCTGGCGTCCCACCTCCACGCCCTCGGCGGCGAGGTGGTCACCGGCCATCCGGTGAAGGCCCTCGACGACCTGCCGCCGGACAGCACCGTCTTCTTCGACCTCACCCCCCGCCAGGTGCTGACCGTCGCCGGCGAGCACCTGCCACCGCGCTACCGGCGCCGGTTGGAGCGGTTCCGCTACGGCCCGGGATCGTTCAAGGTCGACTACGCCCTGGACGGGCCCGTGCCCTGGCGGGCGGAGGCGTGCGGCCGGGCCACCACCGTGCACCTGGGCGGGCCGCTCGAGGAGGTCGTCGCCTCCGAACGCGACGTGACGCGCGGCCGCCATCCCGAGCGCCCGTTCGTCCTCCTCGCCCAGCCCACCCTCTGCGACCCGAGCCGGGCCCCTGCCGGCCGGCACACGCTGTGGGCCTACTGCCACGTCCCCCACGGATCGACGGTGGACATGACCAGCGCGGTGGAGGACCAGATCGAGCGCTTCGCCCCCGGCTTCGGCGCCCGGATCCTCGCCCGCCACGTCACCACCCCCACCGACTTCGAGCGCGGCAACGCCAACCTGGTGGGCGGCGACATCGCCGGCGGCTCCCACGGCGGCCTCCAGCTGGTCGCCCGGCCCGTGCTCTCGCCGAACCCCTACCGCCTCCCGCTCGAGGGCAGGAAGGCCTTCCTGTGCTCGGCCTCGACCCCGCCCGGCGCCGGCGTGCACGGCATGTGCGGCTGGTGGGCCGCCCAGGCCGCGCTCCGTTAGTCGGCTCCGGGCACCTCTTGGGTCTCGGCCTCCGGCGCCTCTTCGAGCGGGGCCTCCTCCAGGCCGAGGACATCGAGTATGGCGGCCCGGCCCTCGGCGACGGTCATGCGGGCCAGCTCCGGGAGGGGCTTGTCCAGGGCCTGTACGAGCTGGTCGGCCAGGTAGTAGCCGACGCGCCATTGTGTCTCCACGAAGCCGCCGCCGAAGAAGGCGTCGACCGTCTCGGGCGCGCCCAGGCCCTCGGCGAAGGTCACGAGGAGCTGATCGCGGTGCTCCTCGCACCACGGGAGCCAGTGCTCCACCTCGCCGTGCCCGTACCAGAAGTACTCCTCGGGCGGCCGGTCGGGGATCACCGCCCGGGAGGCGGCGATCGCCACCCCCTCGGCGAAGGCCAGGGCGGCGGCGTCGTCCTCGGGGAAGGCCTCGCCGGTGGCCATCCGGGCCCACGCGTGGGTGCCCTCGTGGGCGACGAGGACCCGGGCCCCTTCCGGCGACTGGAACCACTCGAGGCAGTGGAACACGGCCACGTCGTCGCCGAGTTGGCCCACGGCGGCGTTGGTGGCGAAGCTGCCGACGAGCAGGACGTGGACGGGCGAGGGCTCCGGCGGCAGGCCCAGGGTCTCGGCCAGGAGCGGGTCGATCTCCTCGATGGCGGACCGGACGACGGGCTCGGCCGCCTCCACGCGGGCCCGCACCGTGGAGAGCTCCTTGGCCAGCGCCGTGCGTCCCTCGGTGGAGCCGTGCTGGGGGTTGAAGGCCTCGAACACGTCGGGGTGCTCGGACTCGTAGCGCTCCTTCCAGAGCAGCTCCCGGCGAATCGGCGTCTCGATGTTGGCCTTGCGGGCGAAGGCCACGAACGCGGGGATGGTGTCGACGATCCGCGCCATGCACCGAGTCTCCGGCGCGGACGGGCGCGACCGCAAATGGTCGCGC
>DASZOE010000497.1:0-2086 GCA_035550945.1 Acidimicrobiales bacterium | reverse complement strand
ATCGACGGGCATTGGGCGGCGGGAGCGGTGAAGCGGGCGTTCGGGTGGGCGGCGGGCGTGCCGGATTCCGGCGTCCAGTCCTGGCGCTTCCAGTCGGTGAGGTGGGCCGGAGCCTCCTTGGTCATGCCCTCCCACCACACGTCGCCGTCGTCGGTGAGGGCGGTGTTCGTGAACAGCGAGTTCCGGGTGAGGGTGGCCATGGCGTTGGGGTTGGTGTGGTCGGACGTGCCCGGCGCCACGCCGAAGAAGCCGGCTTCGGGGTTGATGGCGTACAGGCGGCCGTCGGCGCCCGGCTTCATCCAGCAGATGTCGTCGCCCACGGTCTCGACCTCCCAGCCCGGCAGGCTGGGGACGAGCATGGCCAGGTTGGTCTTGCCGCACGCCGAGGGGAAGGCGGCGGCCAGGTACTTGGCCTCACCCTCGGGCGGCGTCACCTTGAGGATGAGCATGTGCTCGGCCAGCCAGCCCTCGTCGCGGGCCATCACCGAGGCGATGCGCAGGGCGAAGCACTTCTTGCCCAGCAGGGCGTTGCCCCCGTACCCCGAGCCGTAGGACCAGATGGACCGCTCCTCGGGGAAGTGCACGATGTACTTGTTCTCGGCGTCGCAGGGCCAGGGGACGTCGTCCTCGTCCGGCTCGAGGGGGGCGCCCACCGAGTGCAGGCAGGGCACGAACTCGCCGTCGCCGAGGACGTCGAGGACGGCCTGGCCCATTCGGGTCATGATCCGCATGTTGATGGCCACGTAGGGCGAGTCGGTGAGCTCGACGCCGATGTGGGCGATGGGCGAGCCGAGGGGCCCCATGCTGAAGGGCACCACGTACATGGTGCGGCCCTTCATCGATCCCCGGAAGAGGCCGGTGAGGGTCTCCTTCATCTCCTTGGGGTCGCGCCAGTTGTTGGTGGGGCCGGCGTCGATCTCCCGCTCCGAGCAGATGAACGTGCGGTCCTCGACCCGGGCGACGTCACCGGGGTCGGAGGCGGCCCAGTAGCTGCCAGGGCGCTTGTCCTCGGCGAGGGGGGTGAGGGTGCCGGCCTCGACCAGGAGCTGGCAGAGGCGGTCGTACTCCTCCTGCGACCCGTCGCACCACTCCACCCGGTCGGGTGCGCAGAGCGCGGCGACCTCCTCGACCCAGTCGAGAAGCTTGCGGTTCGACGTCGGCGCTGTGGCCATTCGACCTCCGTGTCGCGTTCGTGGGTCGGGAACGCCGGTCAGCGCTGCCCGACCTGCGGTTGATAGCCCGGTGTGCCCATGTCGACCTCCGACCCGAGGCGCAGGTGGCTGGCCCGGCCCTGCTCGTCGAGGTCGAAGACCACCCGCTGGCCCTGGCGGAGCATGCGGAAGACGGAGCCCTCCAGGGCGTCAGAGGCGAGGTCGTACTCGTGGCGGTCGGTGTCGCGCACCACCACGCCTTCGCCGGTTCCCGGGTCGTAGGCCTTGATGACGCCCTGCACGAGACGATTCTCCCCTCTCACGCCTCCCCCGAGTGGGGGCGGCGGCTGACCTAGGGTGGGCCGGCCGGCCCGTCTCCCGAGGCGGCCGTGCCGATCTGTACCGACGTTACCGCGGAGGGCGGACTGACCGCCGAGCTGGCCATCATCGAGCGGCTGCGCACCCGCCTGGTCGACCCCGAGGGCCGGCCGTGGATCGGCGACGACGCCGCCGTCGTCCCCGGCCCCTCGGGCGACCTCCTCCTGGCCGCCGACGCGGTGGTGGCCGGGGTGCACGCCGACCTGGCCCTCGTCGGGCTGGACGACCTGGGCTGGAAGGCGCTGGTGGTCAACGTCAGCGACATCGCGGCCATGGGCGGGCGGCCCACCCACGCCCTGACCACGGTCGCCGGGCCCCTGGACGACATCGACGTCGACCTTCTCTACGACGGCCTGACGGCGGCGGCCGAGGCCTACGACTGCCCGGTGGTCGGCGGCGACCTCTCGTCCGCCCCCGTCCTGGTGGTGGCGGTGGCGGTCGTGGGCGACGCCGGACCGGTCCCGCCGCCGCCCGTGCCCCGCTCAGGGGCCCGCCCCGGCGACACGCTCTTCACCACCGGGCCCCTGGGATCGGCGGCCGCCGGGCTGGCCCTGCTG
>DASZOE010000496.1:0-1857 GCA_035550945.1 Acidimicrobiales bacterium | reverse complement strand
GGCCGGCGCCATCATGATGGTCACGCCGGGGCCCGGGCTCCTCGTGATCATCGCCGGCCTGGCCGTGCTGGCGACCCAGTACGCCTGGGCCGAGCGGGCTCTGGATGCGGCCAGGACCCGTGCCGGCAAGGCCAGGGACGCCGCACTGCGCAGGGCCCGCCGTGCGTCGGCTGAGTCGGCTCAGCCGGGTCCCTCGGGTCCGTCGGGGATGCCGCACGGCGACGGGCAGGGGCCGGAGCGGCCGCCCCTAGGCGGCCCGGAGGAGCCCGACGCCGAGCGTGAACGTTCCTAGGGCCAGGCTGACCCCGCCCACGTAGGCGAGGTTGACGAGCCGGTTCGGTCGGGGCGCGTCGGGGCGGGCGATCGAGAGGAAGAAGGCGACCGGCAGCAGGATGGCGGCGGCGGGGATCGTCGTCCGCACCACCTCCTTCCAGCCCGCGGCCAGGTCGGCCCGGTCGACGAGGACGAGGGCCACGAGGGCCAGGAGGAGGAGCACGCCGGCGTGGGCGTGGCCCGCCCGCCACAGGCTCCGCCGCGTCGGGTGGTCGTAGTAGGCCGTCTGCCGGGTGATCCAGTGCCAGAGCAGGCTGGCTCCGCCGAAGACGACCGTCGGGTACAGGAGCAGGATCACGCCCGCCGTGCGCAGGCTCTCGGGGGACATCAGGAATGGATAGTGCTACTATCCAACCGGCCTGTCAAGGGGGTCCGTCGTGAGGGTGGCGGCGCTGAGCCGGGAGAGCGGGATCTCGGTCGCGACGATCAAGTACTACATCCGGGAGGGCCTGCTCGAGCCCGGTACTCCGACTGCCCCCAACCAGGCCGAGTACGGCGAGGAGCACCTCCACCGCCTGCGGCTCGTGCGCGCCTTGATGGAGGTGGGCGGCCTGGGCGTCGCCGCCGTGCGGGCCGTGCTCGACGCCATCGCCGATCCCGACCTGTCGTTCCACGACCTGCTCGGGGTCGCCCACCGGGCCCTGGCGCCGCGGCCCCACCCCGGGCCCGTCCCCGACGACGTGGTGCGGGCTCGCGCCGAGGTCGACGCATTCGTGCAGGACCTCGGGTGGCGGGTCGACGCCGGCCATCCCGCCCGATGGGCGCTGGCCGACGCCCTGGCCGCCCTGTGGCGGCTGGGACGGGAGTACCCGGCCCAGGTGTTCCAGCCCTACGCGGAGGTCGCCGACGACCTGGCCGCGTGGGAGCTGCAGACCGTCCCCACCGGGTCCCGGGGGGAGGCCGTGGAAGGGGCGGTCGTCGGCACCGTCGTCTTCGAGGCCGCGCTCGTCGCCCTCAGGCGCCTCGCCCAGGCGCACCACTCCGCCCTGCGGTTCGCCGACGGTTAGCGGCCTAGGGCGTCGGGACCCCGAAGGTGTCGCAGGCCCGCAGACTGCCGGTGCGGTAGCCGGTCAGGAACCAGCGCTGGCGCTGCTCGGCCGAGCCGTGGGTCCACGACTCCGGGTCGACCTGACCCGACGCCTTCTCCTGGATCCGATCGTCGCCGATGGCTGCGGCGGCGTCGAGGCCGTCGGTGATGTCGGCCTCGGTGAGCTCCTCGATGTAGCCGGTCTCCACCGCCCCGTTGGCCCACAGGCCGGCCAGGCAGTCGGCCATGAGCTCGACGCGCACGCCCTCGCTGGCCGGGCCGGTGGCCCCGGTGCGGGCCCGCTCGAGGATCCCCCGGATGTTCTCCACGTGGTGGCCGTACTCGTGGGCGATCACGTAGGCCTCGGCGAAGGGACCGCCCTGGGCGCCGAAGCGCTCCCGCAGGTCGCGGTAGAAGCCGAGGTCGATGTACACGCGCTCGTCGGTCGGGCAGTAGAAGGGGCCCACGGCCGAGCTGGCCAGGCCGCAGCCCGTGTT
>DASZOE010000495.1:0-1547 GCA_035550945.1 Acidimicrobiales bacterium | reverse complement strand
CGGCCGTGACCCCGCTCTGCATCGCCGCCTTCGCCCAGATGAAGGCCCTGTCGACCCGCAACGACGACCCCGCTGCCGCGTCCCGTCCCTTCGACGTCGACCGGGACGGCTTCGTCGCCGGCGAGGGCGCAGCGGCCCTCGTGCTCGAGGAGCTCGAGCACGCCCGTCGCCGGGGAGCTACGGTGCTGGCCGAGGTGCTCGGGTGGGGGGCGAGCAGCGACGCCCACCACCTCACCGCGCCGGACCCGGCGGGGGCGGGGGCGGTGGCATCCATGCGCGCCGCCCTGGCCGACGCCGGTCTGGCGGCCGAAGCCGTCGGCTACGTGAACGCCCACGGGACGTCCACCGCGCTCAACGACCGCACCGAGGCCCTCGCCATCCGGGAGGTGCTGGGGACCGGTGTCGCCGTCTCGTCGACGAAGTCGGTGACCGGGCACCTCCTGGGCGCGGCCGGCGCCCTGGAGGCGATCGCCTGCGCCCGGGTGGTGGCCACCGGCCACGTGCCGCCGACGGCCAACCTGCAGCGCCCGGAGCCCGACTTGGGCCTCGACCTGGTCACCGGGGACGCCCGGGAGGCGACGATCCGGGTGGCCGTCTCCAACAGCTTCGGCTTCGGCGGCCACAACGTCACACTGGTGCTCGGCCGCCTCTAGCCCACACGCGAGAAGGGCCCCTCCGAGAGGGGCCCTTCTCGGGTGAGATGCCTCGGCGGGGTCGTCAGAACGCAAAGACGAAGATCGAGCCGAGGATGGCCAGATTGATGGCCGTCGGGTTGCTCGTGGCCGGACCGGTGTTGCCGGTCGACCCCGAGTGGCCCGAGATGGCCACCGGGTGGGACTCCGAGATGGACGTCGCCCAACCGGTGTTGCCGGTGTTGGTGGCACTGGACTGGGCCTTCGCCGCCCCCGAGCCGCCCGATGCGGCGGTGGGGTTGGCGTTGACGATCACCGCACCACCCGCTCCGCCGTCGGCCGACGCGAGCGCGACGCTCGAGCCACCGATGACGATGCCGAGGGGTCCGACGTTGACGGCCGGACCGCCGGGACCGGCCACCGCGGCCGCCGCGCCGCCGGCGCCTCCGTCACCGCCGAGGGCGACGAGGAGAAGCAGGTTGTCGGCGTCTCCGGTGTTCCCGGAGAAGGCGAACGCGTCGGAAGCCGCGCCCGAGTTGGCGAGGCTGTCGGCCAGACCGATCGCCGTCGCCGGGCCGGTGTCACCCGAGTCGCCGGAGTCCCCCGACGTGGCGCCGCCACCTTCGACGATCACCGTGCCGAGGATTCCCGTGTTGATGGCCGTCGGGTTGGATGTGGCCGCCCCCGTCGAGCCGGTGGAGCCCGAGCTGCCGGAGATGGCCACCGGTGACGAGGAGGCGACCGCCTTGGCGCTGCCCGTGTGCCCCGTGTTGGTGGAGCTGGACTGGGCCGTGGCCGCCCCCGAGCGGCCGGAGGTGGCCACCGGGCTGGCGGTCACGGACGCACCGCCGCCGGATCCACCCTTGGCAGAGCTCACGGACACGCTCGATCCGCCGGCGGCGACGCCGCCGCCGG